>JAUNPP010000085.1 GCA_030536685.1 Lachnospiraceae bacterium | reverse complement strand
AAATGGTGTGAGGACGGAAAATGGCCGGCTCCTACACTGGAATTTCTGAATCAGCTGGTAGAAGCACATCAGAAACACATTGTGTTTGAAAACCTGGATGCATACTATCAGAAAGGGCCGTTTACGTTAAGCAACTCGGAATTATATGAAAAGATCATCGTAAAGAAACGCGGCGGTTTCTGTTTTGAATTAAACGGATTATTTATTAACCTGCTGCGGACGCTCGGCTATCGCGCATGGTCCTGTCTTTGCCGTGTCGTTCGGGGCGGCGACGTATTCCGCCCGGTTTCACACAGAGGCAATCTTGTGATGATTGAAGATAAGCTGTATTTTTGCGATGTAGGCTTTGGAGGTCCCATGCCCTGCGCAGCGGTTCTTGTAGAATCAGGACTTCATCAGAAGATTGGAGGCGAAGAGTTCTGGCCTGTTGAAGAGGAATACGGCTGGTGGTCTCTCTGGCGGATTAAAAAGGGCAATAAGGATGATTTTGACGAGCAGCAGCCGGCGGGTGAACAGATGGAACTGCTTTTCCAGAATTCCATGGCAGACCCGAAGGATTTTGTCATTCTCAGCGCTTATCAGACAGAAAGCCCGGATGCAGTTTTCCGCAAAACGCTTCGTGCAAATATTCGTACAGATCATGGATACAAGTCTGTCTTTGATATGACCTTTACGGAGAAAAAAGACGGGGAGACCGTGCGCAGAGAGCTGAAAGATGAAGCGGAAAGAGATCTGATCTTAAAAGACGTATTTGGGCTTTGCCTGTAAAAATCAGTTCATAAAGCATATCGGACTGCATATATTAATATCAGAACAGGGGCATTGTGAAGTCTGCACAATACCCCTATTTTGATAAGGAGATCCGATAATGAATCGAAAAGCATATCGCATTTTACTGCTTGCTGCCATTTTATGTATGGCAGGAGGCATTTTTTTGAAGAAAAATTCTGCAGCTTATGAAATTGTAAATGGAAATCTGAAGGAAGCAGCCGCAACAGAAGCAAAAGAAGCAACAGAAACACAAGGAACAAAAGAAACGAAAGCGTTCGAAACAGAGAAGGACTGGATTCGCTGGGTGGATTTTTCTGTCTCTTATGAAGCGCTCTGTGCAGCCAGTGAAGCGGATATCCGTCTTCATGAAACAGAAACGCCGGTGGACTGGATCGATCTTCTGGCAGTAACGGCAGCAAAAAGCGGAGGTAGCTTTGGGAAAAAGGAGACAGCTGCAATCAATGAGCTGGCTAAGCTTTTGGAAGAGGGCCGGACAACAATAGAAAAAGAAAGCCGCGGCTTAAAATATTATGATTATTATAAGGAAGCGTACAGTGCGGTCCTTTCGGAATATATCGGAGAGTATCAATTTGAAGAAAAAGACGGTAGCGGAAATGTTGGTCAGGTAAAAGGCTATGGGCTGAAAGCATTTTCCCCGATTGCAAAAGGATTTCCCTATCAGGATTATGACGATTTTGGCGTTTCCAGAAGCTATGGTTATAAACGGAGGCATCTGGGGCATGATATGATGGGGCAGATAGGAACTCCGATCATTGCGGTGGAGTCAGGAACCGTAGAATGCCTGGGCTGGAACCGATATGGCGGCTGGCGCATCGGTATCCGCAGCTTCGACAAAAAGCGGTATTATTATTATGCGCATCTCAGACAGAATTATCCCTATGCAGAAGGACTGAAAGAAGGCGATAAGGTTTTTGCGGGTCAGGTGATCGGCTATCTCGGGCACACCGGTTACAGCACCAGGGAAAATGTCAATAATATCGATGAACCGCATCTGCATTTTGGGATTCAGCTGATTTTTGATGAATCACAAAAGGAAGGAAATCATGAAATCTGGATTGACTGCTATGCTTTGGTTCGTTTTCTGTATCAGAATCAAAGCAGGGTAGTAAAAGTAGAAGGCACCAGAGAATGGATTTCCAGTTATACACGTTCTTCTGTGCCGGAGCAGAGTGAAGAGATAGAAAGGAAGGATTGCATTTTCAGGTGGTAAATGTTATAACTTTCTGAGAAAATATAAGTGAAAAATACTAAACCGGGAGGTACGGGTTTATGATAATGGCAATTGATATGGGGAACACCAATATTGTAATTGGCTGTATCGATAATGAAAAGACTTATTTTGTGGAACGGCTGTCCACAGATCCTTCGAAAACAGAGCTGGAATATGCGATTGGCTTTAAAACAGTTCTGGAATTATATAATATTGATGTGACACAGATAGAAGGGGCGATTATTTCCTCTGTTGTGCCTCAGCTGGTGAATATCATACGGCGGGCAGTGGAGAAGATCATCGGACACCGCCCTTATGTTGTAGGACCCGGTCTGAAAACCGGTCTGAATATTCTGATGGATAATCCGCGTCAGGTTGGTTCGGACCTGATCGTGGATGCGGTAGCGGCTGTAAAGGAATATGGAGCGCCGGTGATCATCATCGACGTAGGAACGGCAACAACGGTATCTGTGGTTGACAAAAACCGCAGCTACATAGGAGGAATGATTCTTCCCGGAGTACGGGTTTCTGTTGATTCACTGGTTTCAAGAACCTCGCAGCTGCCGCGTATCGGTTTGGAGGCACCTAAAAAATGCATCGGTAAAAACACGATAGACTGCATGAAAAGCGGGGTGATCTTCGGAAATGCAGCCTGTCTGGATGGACTGATCGACCGGATCGAGGATGAACTGGGATATCCGGCCAGGGCCGTGGCAACCGGAGGTCTTGCCCGGGTGCTGATCCCGCATTGCAGAAAAAAGATTACTTTGGATGATGAACTGCTTTTAAAAGGCCTGAAGATCCTTTATGATAAAAACACGGAAAGCAGTAAAAATTAGGAGGAAGCTTTATGTTAAAGAACAAATGTGTAGTACTGGCAGTAACCGGAAGTATTGCGGCATATAAAATTGCAGGTCTTGCAAGCATGCTGAAAAAGCAGCACTGCGATGTCCACGTTATGATGACAGAAAATGCCGTTAATTTTATTAACCCCATAACCTTTGAAACGCTGACAGGCAATAAATGCCTGATTGATACATTTGACCGGAATTTTCAATTCAGTGTGGAACATGTATCTCTGGCAAAAAAAGCAGATGTGGTAATGATCGCACCTGCCTCAGCCAATGTTATCGGAAAACTGGCCTGCGGGATTGCGGATGACATGCTGACAACGACGATCATGGCCTGCAAATGCAAAAAACTGATCTCCCCGGCTATGAATGTAAATATGTTTGAAAATCCGATTGTTCAGGACAATTTAAAGCGTTTGGAGCATTTTGGATATGAAGTGATTCAGCCTGCGGTCGGATATCTGGCCTGCGGAGACACCGGAGCCGGAAAAATGCCGGAGCCGGAGCTGTTATATGAATATATTTTGCGGGAAATTGCGATGGAAAAAGACCTTTTTGGGAAAAAAGTGCTGGTGACGGCAGGCCCGACGCAGGAAAAAATCGATCCTGTCCGCTATATCAGCAACCATTCTACCGGAAAAATGGGCTATGCGATTGCGCGCATCTGTATGCTCAGGGGAGCGCAGGTTACTCTGGTAAGCGGAAAAACAAGTCTGACTCCCCCTCCGTTTGTCACGGTAGTTCCGGTCGTATCAGCACAGGATATGTTTGAAGCGGTTACGGATCGCGCTTCCCAACAGGATATGATCATTAAGGCAGCAGCGGTA
Source organism: Lachnospiraceae bacterium (assembly GCA_030536685.1). Lineage (GTDB taxonomy): Bacteria > Bacillota > Clostridia > Lachnospirales > Lachnospiraceae > TWA4. Next base: position 11,202 of record JAUNPP010000085.1, on the reverse strand, counting down.
GCGGATTATCGTCCCGCTCACACCTCGGATGAGAAGATGAAGAAAAAGGATGAGGAGCTTTCTGTTTTGCTGGAAAGAACGCAGGATATTCTGGCTTATCTGGGAGAACACAGACAGCCCGGCCAGATTTTGTGCGGATTTTCCATGGAAACCAGCAACATGCTGGAAAACTCCCGGAAAAAGCTTGAAAAGAAGCATGTGGATATGATTGCGGCCAATAATCTGAAACAGACTGGCGCAGGTTTTGGAACCGATACCAATGTTCTTACTCTGATCAGCGCGGATTCGGTGAAGGAACTTCCCATGATGTCAAAGGAAGAAGCCGCAAACGGACTGATCGATGAACTGCTGAAACTGTGTGAAGGCTCCATTACAGTACGATCCTGTTCGGGGACGCGCTCTCGCTCGGATCGAACGCAGCGGTACTAAACTCTCGAACTGTCTTTCAGACAGCCCGATTGTTAAGTGCCGGCGTTCTCTATGATCCCTTTCACAGGATCGTACTGTAATTTTGCCACCGTAGTTTTGCGATATTACAGGTTTAACAGATACTGGAAAATCATGCGTTTACCGTGGCAGTTAAGATGGAAACTATTGACGAAACTGCATAAAAAAGGTATACTTAAACGGAGCTTTTGTTGTGAAAATAACAGCAAATCCATGATACCGAAAATATAGATTGGAGAGGAATTTTTATGTTAGAGTTACAGGATGTATCTTACAGTGTGGAAGATAACGGCGTACGGAAAGATATCTTAAAGCATATAAATTTGAAGGTGGATGAACGATTTGTAGCCATTACCGGTCCTAACGGAAGCGGTAAATCTACACTTGCCAAGATGATTGCGGGAATCATTGCCCCCACAGAAGGAAGAATTTTATTTGACGGGGTGGATATTACAGAAACCAGCATTACAAATCGTGCAAAGATGGGAATCAGCTATGCATTTCAGCAGCCGGTTCGTTTTAAGGGGCTGACGGTTAAAAACCTGATTACGATGGCAGCAGGAACCAAGATTTCTGTAGCGGACGCCTGTGAGTATCTGTCAGAAGTAGGACTTTGCGCAAGAGATTACATCAACCGTGAAGTGAATGCGAGTCTGTCCGGCGGTGAATTAAAGCGAATTGAAATTGCCATGATTCTTGCGAGAGGAACCAAATTATCTGTTTTTGATGAGCCGGAAGCAGGAATCGACTTGTGGAGCTTCAATAACCTGATCAAAGTGTTCGAAAACATGCATGAAAAAATCAACGGTTCGATTCTGATCATTTCACATCAGGAAAGAATTCTGAATATTGCAGATAAGATTATCATGCTTGCAGACGGTGAAGTAAAAGCCGTCGGCACGAAGGAAGAAGTTCTTCCCGATTTACTGGGCGGCGGTGTCTGCAGAAAGATTGTTCAGTAATCATTTTTAACAGAATACAAATATAGAGACAGATAAAACAGAGAAGGAGAGTTTATCATGGATTCAATTCAGATGAACCTGCTGGAGCAGGTTGCAGGTCTGCACGAAATTCCTGCAGGTGCATATAACCTTAGAATAAACGGCAAGGCAGAAGGAAGAAATTCTTCCGCCAATATTGATATTGTCCAGAAAGAGGACAAACCCGGCATTGATATTATTGTAAAACCCGGTACTAAAAAAGAAAGTGTGCATATCCCGGTTCTTTTAAGCCAGACAGGCCTGGAAGACCTTGTATACAACGACTTTTTTATCGGAGATGACTGTGATATCACAATCGTTGCAGGCTGCGGTATCCACAATGACGGAAGCAAGACCACAAGCCACATCGGTATCCATACCTTCCATCTGGGCAAAAACGCCCGTCTGAAATATGTGGAAAAGCATTACGGCAAAGGCGATGGCATGGGCGACAATGTAATGAATCCGACCACAATCTGCGAACTGGGCAAGGACAGTTATATGGAGATGGAGACCGTACAGATCCGGGGAATCGATTCCACCAAGCGTGTCACAAAGGCAACACTTGATGACGGAGCAACTCTGATCATCAAGGAAGCGCTGATGACACACGGAAAGCAGTACGCAGAAACAGATTTTACAGTAGATCTCAACGGTGAAAACTCCAGTGCGCACGTAACCTCACGTTCCGTAGCAAAGGAAAGCTCCCATCAGCTCTTTATTTCCCGCGTAAACGGCAACAACAAATGCGCCGGCCACACAGAATGTGACGCCATCATCATGGACGACGCCAGCGTAAGCGCCGTTCCCGAAATCACAGCCAACCATCTGGAAGCAAGTCTGATCCACGAAGCCGCAATCGGCAAGATCGCAGGAGAACAGATCATCAAACTGATGACACTCGGACTCACAGAAAAAGAAGCAGAAGAAGAAATTGTCAATGGATTTTTGAAATAGCTGGTTTTTTCTTTGGGACGGGAGGGGGTCCAAGGGACGCAAGGGAGCTATGATACGAGGTCCTTCCGGCGGCTTGGAAATGCCGCCTATAGGACCTGTATCATAGCTCCCTTGCTGAGTTTTGACGAAGCCTTGTCCCAAAGGAATGGAAACAAGCTATAGAGGGAGTGCGAGGGTGCGGAGTGTTGTGCTGGGTTGGAAATGGTGCCTATAGGAGCTGCATCATAGCTCCCTTGCTGAGTTTTGACAAAGCCTTTGTCCCAAAGGAATGGAAACAAGCTATAGAAGGAGTGCGAGGGTGCGGAGTGTTGTGCTGGGTTGGAAATGGTGCCTATAGGAGCTGCATCGTAACTCCCTTGCTGAGTTTTGATAAAGCCTTTGTCCAAAATGAATGGAAACAAGCTATAGAAGGGGAGGGCGTGCGAGCATGCGGAGTGTGCAAACACAAATATATGCGTCCTCTCCCCACATACAGTTTTGGGCACATAGCAGGGTGGAATATGTGAAAGCCAGCGAGAGTGATATCATGCAAGTCCTATAGGCGGCATTTCCAAGCCGCCGGAAGGACTTCGTATGATATCACTCTCGCGTCCCCTGGACCCTCCACCCCCTGCCCCTCCCAAAACTGTAAAAAAAATCTCTTGACAGGAGATGCTTCTTTGTGTTAGTATTACAGATACGGCAGATACTACTGGCGTTTCTGCTGTTTTTTTGAACCAGGGCTTGTACTGGTTTCGACGGGGATTTTGAAGTCCGAGCAGCCATTCGCAGACCGTGACTGCGTATCAAAACGGAATTAAAATTAAACGCTGAAGATAATTTAGCATACGCTGCCTAATGGCAGTTGTCGGTCTTAGTGTGCTCACCAGTTAAGTAACCGGCATCGTATTCGGTGAGGAACTTTCGCTCCAAAGCTTTGAGGAGTGGAAAGCCTTTATGAAGCTACTGAAGCCTTAAGCCTGTTTCCGGGCGTGGGGCAGAGGGAATGTAAAAACGGAGACTGTAATGGGAGACACTTGGATGGACAGGTTTTCGGACGCGGGTTCGATTCCCGCCAGGTCCAGCAGAACCGGAATTGAAGTTCGATTTGATGAACGGATTCCGGTTCTTTTTTTGTTCCTTTTATATAGTAGCAAAAAAATAGTAGCAGAAAAATAGTAGAAAATCACATTTTATGAATTGTATGTGCTTCCATATCCCGGATCGCGAGTGCGACCTGAAAGGGGAACAGGTCTTCAACCGTTTTCAGAGGGGAATTCAGCAGTGTTTTCATTTTCTGAATGCGGTAGTTGACGGTGTTTCGGTGCAGAAAGAGAGCGGCGGCGGTTTTTTCCAGACTGCGGTCGTTTTGAATATAAACTTTTAAAAGCTCCAGATATTCCGGGGCTTTTTTGCCCAGCGAGTCAAGCGGCGCAAGAATCTCGTCGGAATAGGAGGAGAGGATCTCATCATCCTTAACGGAAAACAGAATCTTGTAAAAACCCATTTCCTCGAAGCTTACAGAGGGCAGATTCCGATAGACAGCCATGCGCATGGCTGTGCGGGCGCGGTAGTAGCTTTTATGGATATTGGAAAGACCCTGGACTTCATTGCCGACACCGATGTAGACTGCCTGAGCTTTTACGGCTTTTTCATATACGTTCAGGATGATATTGCGGATTTCCGGAAACAGGGAAAGCTCTACGTTGTTTAAAATCATCAGCTCGTAGTGTTCATGGCTGATAAGTCCCATTTTTGTTTTTTTCAGGTCATGCAGTGTTTTGAATCTTCGAAGCTGGTTGATGAACAGATATTCTGTGATGTCAGCCTCAGAGCTTTCTTCTGTAGAAAGGCGGGAATAGATCAGAATGACGGTAAATTTTCCATCCAGGTCATAGTATTTGCTGAGAACCTCGCGGTATTCCGTTTCATTTTCCCGTTTGGTAAGGGCGTCGCGCATGGCTTTGTCGTGAATGATGCTTTCCTGCTGTTCATTGATGATGCGTGTACAGAAAACCTGGATCATTTCAGTGATCCTGATTTCCCAGGGAACGGTGAAAAGGGGAAAATCATGCTCGTTGCAGTAATCGATCACATCCGAAGGGATTTTGGTGATGAATTTTCCTATATTAATAATAAGACCGGATGCATGAGCTTCCACCAGCTTTTGAACCAGCGTCATAAGCCAGTCAGGATGCCGGGGCAGCTTGATGCAGGTGGTGACAGCGAGTTCAGCGCCGCGGAAATAGGGGATAATATACTCGTCCTCCAGCATGTAAACCCAGGTAACCGTGTTTCGAATGCTGTTTTGTCCGGCATACAAAGACAAATTAAAGGGGTTATTGTTTTCGGTGTAGAGTTTTTTTAAAGTAGCAGACAAGATGGATACCTCCTTGTTTTGGAATATGTTCTGGAAAAATATGTATTCTAAATACAAATTATACCACAGAATTTTAAACTTTGCTTCCATTTACAAAAGAAAAATTTGTATTTATAATAAAGATAAGAACAGAGAAAGAAATTCACAGAAATGAATGGTAATGTATTTAAATGAATGACATTTGTCTTTGAGAGAAAGACAAAATTGAAGATAGGAGGAACTTATATGACAACATTAACACTTAACAGAAATATGGACAGCGCTGATTTCTTATTTGTAGCTTTGAATGACAGTTCCTGCAGAGATTTAAGAGCCAGCCGTGATCAGGACTTACAGAGAATTATATGGGGAGATGAAAGACATCCTCAGAATACTATGAAAGCAAAGCTCAGAAAGTGGTTTGAGAAGCTAGGCGCATAAAAATACTTGCAATTTTAAAGGTTTTATTGTTAATAATTGTAAAAACATTGACAATAAATTAAGAACGTTATATAATTAACCACAATGGTAAAGGAAGCTGATACGAGTGATTGTACCAGCTTCTTTTTTATAACTTCAGGACATTCATTATGCCTCGGGATGTTCTGATGAAAAACTAAAAGGAGGGCTTTTTTTATGAAAAAGAAATCAAGAGTGCTTGCTCTGGTTCTGGCGGCAGTAGTTGCGTTGACAGCATGCGGCGGACAGGGCGGTAAAGGCGGAGACAAGTCAGGCGAACTGAAAGATCTCTATACTTTTGAAGTGGCACAGCGTGAGATGGAGAATGTATTTATCCTGAACACAGAAATGGCAAACGACCTGAATGTATTATGTAATACACAGGAAGGTCTGCTGGAGACAGATCCGAAAGGTCAGCTGGCTCCTGCTGTTGCTGAAAAGTGGGAAACCACTGATGGTGGTCTTACCTGGACATTCAACCTGAGAAAAGGTGTAAAGTGGGTTGACGTTAAGGGTAACGAAAAAGCAGATTGTACTGCTCAGGACTGGCTTACAGGTCTTGAATGGGTTATGAACTCATGGAAGAATGAAGCTAAGAACACATCTATGCCTACTGCTTTGATCAAAGGCGCTGGTGATTACTATAATTACACCAAGGACCTGAAAAAAGAAGAAGCAATGGCACTCAATGCCGACAAAGGCTCCAAGTTCCAGGAGATGGTAGGTATTGAAGCTCCTGATGACTACACACTGGTTTACCATTGTACAGACAATGCACCTTACTTTGCTACTGTAGCTACTTCTGCATGTCTGTATCCTCTGTCACAGGCACTTATCGATGAATTAGGCGGTACAGATAAGGTACGTTCTGCCAACAACGAGAAACTGTGGTACAATGGTCCTTACACTCTGACTTCTTATATTCAGGGTAATGAAAAGATCCTGACAAAGAACAAATCTTACTGGGATAAGGATGCGAAGCTGTTTAATACTGTAACTATCAAGATTACAGAAGATACTATGGCAGCTTATAAGTTATATGAGACCGGCGAACTGGATCATGCAGATCTGGATGAATCCACTGTAAGAAAGATCGCTGACGATAAAGACAATGAATTCCATGATCAGCTGGTAGAAAAGCTTCCCAGAAAGTATTCCTATCAGATGCACTGGAATTATGACAAGCGCAACGAAGACGGTTCTTCCGATAAGAACTGGAATACAGCTGTAGCAAACGAAGCATTCCGTCAGTCTATCTACTGGGGTCTTGATCTGACCAAGTACTGGTCAAGAACAAACTATGTAAACCCTCTGCACTGCGAAAACGTAGCATACACAATGAAGGGTCTGCTGTATACATCCGACGGAACCGAGTATACAAAGCTTGTTACCGATAAGATCGGTCTTCCTGAATCTGATGGCAAATCTCCCAGAAGATATGACAAGGAAAAAGCTCTTGCATACAAGAAACAGGCAATGGAAGAACTGAAGGCAAAAGGCGTAACCTTCCCGATTGAGATTGATTACTACATTATCGGCGGCAGCCAGGTAGCTCAGGACGGCGCGACTGTGCTGGCAGAGACTTTTGCAGAGACTCTTGGCGATGATTACGTAAAACTGAAAGTTGATACTTATGTATCCAGTAACACCAAAGAAGTTATCGAACCCAGACTGCAGTCATTTACAATCAATGGCTGGGGCGCTGACTACGGTGATCCTCAGAACTACCTGGGACAGGAAACCTATGGCGAAGACGGTGCTTACTATTCCAATAACTACAGCAATATCAACGATGCAAAAGACAAAGAGCTGATCGCAACTTACAAAGAGTTCACAAAGATGGTTAACAAAGCCAACAAGATCACAGATGATATGGATAAGAGATATGATGCTTATGCAGAAGCAGAAGCATTCATGCTGAACCATGCTTTAACTGTTCCGGCTAACCTTGAAGTTGCTTTACAGTTAACTCATGTTAATGACTATACCAAGACTAATGCAATGTATGGTATCTGTAATTACAAATACAAAAACTGGACAACATCTGCAGAAGCCTATACTGCAGAACAGTATGAAAAATTTGCTGAGGAAGCAAATAAATAATGTTTAAATACACAATCAAAAGGCTGTTACAATCACTTGTAACAGTCTTGGTTGTTGCAACAATCGTGTTCCTGCTGATGCGTATGCTTCCGACAGACTATTATTTCTCGGAAGATCAGCTGATGAAGCTTACAGAAGCTCAGAAACAGGAACAGTTGGCTGCAGCCGGTTTATTGGATCCGATTCCGGAACAGCTTGTCCGCTTTTATGGGCAGATTCTTCGTTTTGACTTTGGTGAGTCCAGAAGAATTCAGAGTGGTGTAGCTGTAATTGAAGTAATTGGCTCCAAATTTACAATATCTATGAAAAATGGATGTATTGCGCTGGTAATTTCGCTGATTGTGGGTGTGCTTCTGGGTATTCTTCAGACTCGTCATAAGGACAGACTGCTGGATCATATCGGTACCGGATATACGATTTTTGTAAATGCGGTTCCGAGTCTGGTTTCCTACTCCCTGGTGCTGGTATTCGGCTCAAAGGTGCTGGGACTGCCATCTATCTATTCCAGCCGCCGGCCGGAAGTCTCCAGCATTCTTCCAATCGTCTGTCTGGCACTTGCGTCAATTGCAAGCTATGCGCTGTGGACAAGACGTTATATGGTGGATGAGCTGAATAAGGATTACATCAAGCTTGCACGCATCAAGGGTATGTCTTCTAAGACAATCATGGTAAAGCATGTATTTAAGAATGCGTTTGTTCCGCTTGCACAGTATATTCCTGCTTCATTCCTGTATACGATCGGTGGTTCATTGCTGGTAGAGAGATTCTTCTCCGTGCCTGGTATGGGACCGCTTCTGACGGACTCTATTATCCGTTACGATGTGAATGTTGTTCAGACGCTGGCAATTATCTATGCGGCACTGGGTATTATCGGTGTATTTTTAGGCGACATTCTGATGATGCTGCTTGACCCGAGAATTAAGTTAACTGGAAGAGGGGGAACTCGCTGATGAAAAAGAATAAAGATGATTTATTTAAATTTGTTGAGTATTCTCCGGAAGCTGCGGAGCGTACCGGCTATTCGGATTATTCCTACTGGGGTTCCGTCTTCCAGAATTTCTTTAAGAAAAAATCAGCGGTAGTAATGTCTGCTATCTTTTTTGCAATTGTCATTTTTTCATTTATTGCTCTGCATATAGGTAAATTTGATTTTGCAACGCTGAAGACCAATCAGGACAATGCTTTTATGACGCCGAACGCTACCTATTGGTTTGGTACCGATAACCTGGGACGTGATTACTGGTGTCAGGTATGGTATGCAGCACAGATTTCCATTAAGCTGGCGCTGATCGTAGCGCTGGGCGAGTGTGTGCTGGGTGTCACAATCGGCTGTCTGTGGGGATATGTACGTCAGCTTGACCGTATCCTGACAGAGCTTTATAACGTAATCAACAACGTTCCCATGATCATTTATATGACTCTGATTTCTCTGCTGGTCGGTCAGAGCTTTACCATTATGGCTATTTCCATGATTGCTTTTGGATGGCTTACAATGGCAAGAAATGTCAGAAACCTGGTAATGATGTATCGTGACCGGGAGTACAATCTGGCTTCCAGATGTCTGGGAACACCTGTATGGAGAGTTCTTTTGAAGAACATTCTTCCTTATCTGATCAGTATTATTATTTTAAGACTTGCTCTTTCCATTCCTGCGACGATAGCGCTTGAGTCTACCTTATCCTATCTGAGTTTAGGTCTTGGAATTGACACACCGTCACTTGGTATTTTGCTTCGAAATGCTAGAAATAACTTCCTGGATCACCCGCATCTGCTGATTTTTCCGGCTGTAATTGTTTCATTGATCACAATTACATTCTACCTTGTAGGTAATGCCTTCTCTGATGCTGCTGACCCCAGAAATCACGTATAGAATGGAGGAACGTTATGGCAAAAGAACCTATATTGTCAGCAAAAGACGTGGAAATCCAGTTTAGTTTGCGTGGAAAGAAGCTGACAGCAATTCGTAAATGTTCTTTGGATTTATATGAGGGTGAAACCCTTGCGATTGTAGGTGAATCCGGTTCCGGTAAGTCCGTTTTCACCAAATCATTCCTTGGAATGTTGGATGCCAACGGCAGTATTATTGGCGGTTCTATCATGTATGATGGAATTGATCTTGCCAAATATACAACAGAGAAAGACTGGATGACAATCCGCGGAAAGAAGATTTCCATGGTTATGCAGGATCCGATGACTTCTCTGAACCCGCTGAAAAAGGTGGGAAAACAGATTCAGGAAAGTATTGAGCTGAATCAGGGAATCAAAGGTGCGGAAGCGAAAAAGCTGGCACTGGAGATGCTGGAAAAGGTAGGTATTCCTGATCCCGAACGTCGTTACAATCAGTATCCTCATGAGTTTTCAGGCGGTATGAGACAGCGAGTTGTAATTGCGATTGCGGTTGCATGTCGTCCTGAGATTCTGATTTGTGATGAACCTACAACAGCGCTGGATGTAACAATTCAGGCACAGATTTTGAATTTGATCCGTGAACTTCAGCGGGAACTGAAGATGACGGTTGTTTATATTACTCACGACCTTGGCGTTGTGGCGAATGTTGCGGATCGTGTAGCAGTTATGTATGCCGGACAGATTGTAGAATACGGACTTGTAGAAGAAATTTTCTACAATGCATGGCATCCTTATACTTGGGCACTGTTATCCTCACTGCCTCAGCTGGGCGTGAAGGGCGAGCCTCTTCCTACTATTGAAGGAACTCCGCCCAACCTGTTTAATACGATTACCGGTGATGCATTTGCGCCCAGAAACAGACAGGCGCTGGCGATCGACTTTGAAGAAGAACCGCCGTTCTTTGATGTAACGGAGACCCATAAGGCTAAGACCTGGTACCTGGATCCAAGAGCACCGAAGATTGAGCAGCCCAAGTCGATTCGTATGCTGCGGGATAAAATGAAGGAAAGAAGGTAACGGACATGTCAGAAAAAGAAAAACTGATTGAGATAAAAGATCTGCAGATTACCTTTGGCTCCGGAAAAAAGAAATTCGTTGCGGTTGACCATGTAAATTTTGATATTTATAAGGGTGAGACTTTTTCACTCGTAGGTGAATCCGGCTCCGGTAAAACAACTATCGGACGTGCAATTACCCGAATCAACCCGGTATCTGCAGGTGAAATCCTTTTCAAAGGTCAGAAGATCAGCGGCAAGATCTCCAAGGCGCTTGACCTTGAAGTAATCAAAAAATGCCAGATGATTTTCCAGGATCCGATGGCGTCTCTGAATGAGCGTGCAAAGGTAGATTATATTGTTTCAGAAGGTCTGATCAACCACCATCTTTACAAAGATGAGGCAGACAGAGAGAATAAAGTGCAGGATGCGCTTCGTGAAGTAGGTCTCTTACCGGAATTTGCTTCCCGTTTCCCTCATGAATTCTCAGGCGGACAGAGACAGCGTATCGGTATCGCCAGAGCTCTGATCATGCAGCCTGAATTTGTTGTAGCAGATGAACCGATTTCCGCACTGGATGTTTCAATTCGTGCACAGGTACTCAATCTGCTGAATGAACTGAAGCAGACCAAAAATCTGACGTATTTGTTTATCGCGCATGATTTATCGGTTGTACGGTTTATTTCTGACCGTATTGCGGTAATCCATAAAGGAAGAATCGTGGAGCTGGCTGAAGCAGAAGAGTTATTCCTTCATCCTTTCCATCCGTATACAAAAGCGCTTCTTTCCGCAGTTCCGATTCCGGATCCTGATCTGGAAAAGAAGAAAAAGCTGATTATATATGATCCTTCCATACACGATTACACAACTGACAAGCCTGTTTGGGAAGAAATTTTACCCGGACATTTTGTCTACGGAAATCAGAAGGAACTGGAACAGTACAGAAAAGAAATATAAGATATTTGATGATATGATATAATAGCTGATAGCCAGCCGATAAGGCTGGCTATCGCTA
>JAUNPP010000243.1 GCA_030536685.1 Lachnospiraceae bacterium | reverse complement strand
TTTCAGTATATATTTTCAATATACATTTTCAACATTAAGCATCGCTCTTCGGAACAAACCATCTCAAATGGGGGCCAGTAAGAGAAATCATATCACAGCCGCCAGCTTTGGCAGAACAGGAGGACTCTTTTATGACAACCGACAAAGAAAAAACAGCAGATACATTTTCTGCAAAAAAAGTCATCAACGAAAACGCTGTTATACGAAATTTATCTCTGGTCAGTATTGTAGGAAACATCATACTGTCCGGATTTAAGCTGTTTGCAGGTATTTTCGGACATTCGGGAGCAATGATATCCGATGCTATCCATTCGCTTTCCGATGTAATTACAACGTTCATTGCATTTTTAGGTGTGAAAATCGCAAAAAAACCAGCTGATCAGGCACATCCTTACGGTCACGACCGCCTTGAATGCGTTGCTGCCCTGATTCTCGGATTTATTTTGCTGATTACGGGACTCGGCGTCGGAAAGACCGGTCTTGAAAATATTTTGGCCGGAAATTACGATGCGCTCGCTGTTCCCGGCCCTATCGCACTCGTAGCAGCTATCCTGTCCATCCTCGGAAAAGAAGCAATGTACTGGTACACAAGATACTATGCCAAATTGATCAATTCTGCTGCTTTTATGGCAGATGCATGGCATCACAGATCAGATGCATTTTCTTCAGTCGGCTCCCTGATCGGTATTGGCGGCGCAATGCTTGGCTTCCCCGTACTCGATTCCGCAGCCAGCGTTGTGATCTGTCTGTTTATTCTGAAGGTATCCATCGATATTCTGATAGATGCATTCAAAAAGATGCTGGATACTTCCTGTGATGCAGAATATGAAGAACAGTTAAGAGAATACATCGCTGCACAGAGGGACGTTATCGAAATTGATCTGCTGCATACACGAATGTTTGGAAATAAGGTTTACATCGACCTGGAAATCACAGTAGACGGCAGCAAATCCCTGCGCGAAGCCCATAGCGTAGCCGAAGAGATACACGACAATGTTGAAAAGGATTTTCCTGATACAAAGCATATTATGATTCATGTAAACCCTACTGCCTGAAGCAAATATCCGCTTCAGCGGTACAAAACAGAATAAATAAAAGTTATAAGCCCCCGGCAAAAACCCTGAAAAACAGAATTGCCGGAGGCTTACTTTTTTTAATTGGTTTGAATTGCTTTTGTGTTAGCGCAAGGGCGGGGTTTACTTCATTTCTACGGAGGATATCGGAGTGCGGATATTTCATACAGTTATCTCTTGCAGTAATTGTGTCAATGCCCTGACGGGCTCCACTTCATTTCTACGAGTTCCATCATTATTGGCAAATATAATATGGATTATGTGTCAATGCCCTAACGGGCTCCACTCACGGTAAACGCATGATTTTAATTGCGCTCTATTGAGTAAACGTATGAAGGCTCCATTACAGTACAATCCTGTTCGGGGACGCGTTCTCTATGGTCCCTTTCACAGGATTGTACTGTAATTCCGCCGCCGCAGTTTTCTCTTTTACCTGTTCTGCTGTTTTTACCAAAAATCCCCTATCGGTTAAGTTTCCCTGGAGATCCTCTTCATTCCTACAACGGTTATTTGGAGTACTTATGGCTTTAATGATTGTATAAATCCCCTGACGGGCTCCACTTCATTTCTACCCTTACTTTCAGCAGCCCATGTAAATCAAGGGGGACTTTTACCATTTTTGCATATATTTGTCAGAATATTCTGATAATAAGCGGTTTTACCTTTGTTTTTACGTCTCGGCAATTTTCTTCACATTTTTCAATTGCGCTTCAAATGAAATTTAAATTTTATTTTTCTGCCTGATACCAGTATATATCGCCTTTTTAACTGCGTCAAGATTCTATTAGTGATGATAGTACAACTTCATTGAAATTCTGTTACTGTCCACACTCCGTTTTATTTAACGCCATTTTCGAACCGTGATTAAAGTAAATAAAAATTGTCAGATTCACGCATCTATCCTCCCACAGCTGTTCAGAATTTCATGACAGTAAAACCGGATTTACAAGGAGAATCAGGAGTTCACAAAATCTTCACAAAAAATTAGCACTCTCCCCTTGACAGTGCTAATAATAGGTGTTATATTACACATAGAACAAAGGAAAGGAACAAATAAAGAAAAGAGTTCCCG
>JAUNPP010000084.1 GCA_030536685.1 Lachnospiraceae bacterium | reverse complement strand
GTCAATAAAAGTTCTTGACAAGAGAATATAAAAGTGATAAGATATTAAAGTCGATGTGCAGTTTTGAAGGTATAGCTTTCAAGCACAATATAATCCTCGATAGCTCAATGGTAGAGCACTCGGCTGTTAACCGAGTTGTTGTAGGTTCGAGCCCTACTCGGGGAGTTATGGCTCCATGGTCAAGCGGTTAAGACATCGCCCTTTCACGGCGGTAACGGGGGTTCGATTCCCCCTGGAGTCACTCAATTGAATACGGCGTCGTAGCCAAGTGGTAAGGCAATGGTCTGCAACACCAGTATCCGCCGGTTCAAATCCGGCCGACGCCTTTAAAGCAGTGTAGTTAAATCTATGCTGCTTTTTTTGTATAACAAAAAAACTATTTTTAGCTTATACAAAAAGCATAGTAAGATTCTTTTTATTACAATATTTCAGGCGAAAGGATGGTAATTATGGATAGTTTTATTTATAGTTTAAATGCAACTGTACCAGTATTTTTAGTAATGCTTATTGGCAGTTGGCTGAAAAGACGAGGAATTCTGACGGAGCAGTTTGTATCTGCAGCAAACAAATTTGTATTTCAGATAGCACTTCCCGCCAAACTTCTTCTGGATCTTGCAGAAACAGATATTATACATAGTTTTGATATCAGGTATATTGGCTTTTGCTTTGGGGTTACGCTGCTTTCTATTCTGACAATCTGGTATCTGGCAAAAAAGCTGCTGAAAGATCCTTTTGAGACAGGCGCTTTTGTACAAGCCTCCTATCGAAGCAGCGCTGCCATTTTAGGTGTTGCATTTATTGAAAATATTTATGGTAATTCCGGTATGGCGCCTCTTATGATGATTGGAGCAGTTCCGCTTTATAACATATTTGCGGTAATTGTACTGACTTTTGAAAACACGGATAATCATGCGAAAGGAAATGAACGAATTGTGCGTGCTGCAAAAGGTGTAGCAACAAATCCGATTATTCTTTCAATTGCGGCAGGAATTTTATTATCTTTGATGCAGATTTCTTTCCCTCCTATGATTGATAAAACAATCCGAAATCTGGGGGTTATGGCTTCTCCTTTGGCTCTGCTTGCGATTGGTGCCGGTTTTGAAGGACGAAAGGCATTGGCTAAGATAAAAACTACTGCTGCGGCAGCGACTATTAAGCTGGTTCTGCTGACAGCGATTTTTCTTCCTGTGGCTGTGGCACTCGGATTTCGCGACCAGAAATTGCTGGCGCTGATTATTATGTTAGGTTCACCGACTACACCGACTGCGTACATTATGGCTAAAAATATGGGTGGAGACGGTGTTTTGAGTTCAAGCGTTATTGTTCTGACAACTCTTTTATCGGCGGTGACGCTAACTTTCTGGATCTTCCTGGTAAGGTCCATGGGTTTGGTACAGTAGAATGATAAAGAATCTTCATATAAAATAACAAATGTGGATGATAAAAAAGCTGCATATAGAATAACAAATATGAATGATAAAAAAGTTGCATATAAAAAATCTTTGCGCTATAATGCGAACAAATGGTAGAAGTTGCAATCGCATTCATAGAGAATCCGGTGTAAGTCCGGAACGGTCCCGCCACTGTAACAGGGAGTTAACAGATACTAGATACCACTGGAGAAAGCCCGATGCTTCTCTGGGAAGGTTTTCTGTGAACAATGAACTGAAGTCAGGAGAACTGCTTGTACCTTTAGGAATATTCCTGCGGCAGACGGGAACTCTGAAATATAATTGATGTTATTACTGGCGAAATGAACAGGTTGGATTTTTATTGTGTGGTATTTGACATAGATGATATGAAGTAAAAGAGACAGGTCTGGTACAGAAAACAGATCTGTTTTTTTATTACATAATTATATAAACCATCTATCAGAAAGGAAAAGGGAGAAATGATGAAAACAAAAGTAAAACATGCAGTCGCAATTGGTTTGGTGGCAGTAGCTGTAATAAATTCATTTGCAGCCTGCGGAAAAAAAGATACGATTTCGTCTTCCGGCGTTTCTGTAGCGAGCAGCAGGAAAACGTTGAAATTCGGCTGTCAGATGTATAGCGCGGGTGGGCTTGATCCTGCATTGCGACCGGATTGGGCCTGGAACAGTATGCGTTATGGTATCACAGAAAGCCTGTTTAAATTTGATGATGAAATGAATGTACAGCCGTGGCTTGCAGAATCCTGTAAAGTGTCAAAGGATCACCGCACATGGACGATTCAGTTAAAAAAAGACATTAAATTTTCAGATGGATGTGATATGACAGCAACCAAAGTAAAAGAATCATTGGATCGTGTAAAAGAAGCAGGTCCTGATGGATCAGCAAGTCCGGAAAATTATCTGGAATATGATGCTGAGATTTTGGCAGATGATGAAGCCAATACTATAACAATCAAAACAAAGACGGCATATGCGGATCTGACTGGAAACCTTGCCAACCCGGTTATGGCGATCGTAGATGCCGCGCATATAAAAGACTGGAATAATGGAGTGATTGGGACAGGTCCTTATGCGGTGGAAAAATTCAAGGAGCAGGTTGGATACGATCTGTCTGCAAATAAACATTACTACAAAGAGGTTCCGTATGATAAAGTAGAGCTTTTGTATATGGATGATGCTTCCGCTAAAACAATGGCTTTACAGAGCGGACAGGTGGATCTTGTAGAGAATATCACAAATGTAGCTGATATACAGAAAATGAAAGATGACAAAAACTATACTGTTGATATAGCGACAGGCGTTCGGTGCGGTTTTTCCTGGATGAACGCAAAGGGTGTGCTTGGAAATAAAACTCTTCGAAAGGCTATTTTAATGGCAATCGACCAGGAAAGTATCTGTAAATCGAATACGATCGGAGGTTTATACACCGCGGGATGTTCCGTTCTTCCATCCAGTCTTGATTATGGCTATGATAAGTTAAAAAATCCCTATACATATAACCCGGATAAGGCAAAAAAACTTCTGGATGAAGCGGGCATTAAAGATACTGATGGCAACGGCATCCGTGAAATCGATGGAAAAGATATCAATTTAAGATATGTGTCCTATGATGCCAGACTGCTGAATGATTTTTCGGATGCACATACGCAGTATCTGAAGGAGATTGGAATCGGGGTGACTGCTGAATATGGCAGCTCCGATGATCAGTGGAGTAAGCTGGCTGCAGGAGAGTATGATTTTAATAATAATAACTGGATGACGGTACCTACAGGTGATGCTGAAACTTATATGTCAAATTGGTACAGCAAAAGTACAGCAAATTTCTGTGGATACAAGAATGAAAAATATGATGCACTATATGAGGCCTATTTAGGGGAAAAAGATAAAGACAAGCGAAAAGATTACGTAACGAAGCTGCAGCAGATTCTTATTGATGATGCGGCAGTGCTGGTAGATGGATATTATAACAGTTCTATGATCTACTCTAAGAATGTAGGATATGCACATATTTCTGCAGCCGATTATTACTGGCTGACAGCAGATATTGTACCTGCAGAGTAATCTGACGATCAAATAATACAGAAGGGAGTGTTATCGGTTTTGGATAAAAAGCAGCTGATTTCCAGAGTGTTTCAGATAGTAGTTGTATTATTTGGAATCAGCTTTTTTACCTTTGCACTGACATATATATCGCCGGGTGATCCGGTTCGGAATATGCTGGTGTCTACAGGAGTTATGCCTACAGAAGAAAAAATAGCGTCTATACGGGAGACTATGGGACTGAATGATCCATTTTTTGTACAGTACTTTCGCTGGCTTTCAAATTGTGTGCATGGCGATTTTGGAACCTCCTTTTCTCTGAATCGCCCGGTAGCGGAATTATTGATGGAGAGGCTGTGGCCGACACTGAAGCTTACCGTTTTTTCAATCATTATTATGCTGGCAGTGGCAATACCTTCCGGGGTATTGTCCGCAGTATATCATAATAGATGGCCGGATAATCTGATTCGGGGAATTACTTTCCTGGGAGTTTCGCTTCCCAATTTTTGGGTTGGTCTTTTGCTTATGCTGTTATTCTGTGTGAAAATGACAATATTTCCGGTGGTATGTTCTACTACAGATTTTAAAAGTATGATACTTCCGTCGCTGACTCTTGCAATTGCTATGTCTTCTAAATACACGAGGCAGGTTCGAACCGCAGTTTTAGAGGAATTAAACCAGGATTATGTAACAGGATGTCTGGCACGTGGAGTAAGAAAAAGGAGAATTTTATGGAGAAATGTGTTTTCGAATTCACTTCTTCCTTTGATCACGATGCTGGGACTTTCTATCGGCTCACTGCTTGGCGGAACTGCTGTAGTTGAAGTGATTTTTTCTTATCCAGGTCTTGGAAATCTGGCTGTAACAGCCATTACATCCTGTGATTACTACCTGATTCAGGGATATGTTCTCTGGATAGCATTAATTTATATGGCAGTTAATCTTGTCGTGGATATTTCCTATATTTATGTAGATCCGCGAATGCGGCTGAAAGGGAGAGAGTCATGAATAAACAGAATTTTTTCCTGAAAAATAAGACCTTTACTGTTTTCGCAATATTGGCGGTATGTATTGTTTTTACTGCTGTTTTTGCACCTGTTTTATCACATGGGATAAATCCGCTGGAGGGAAATATTAATGATGCCATCCAGCCTCCATGCAGAGCGCATATATTTGGAACTGATAAAATGGGAAGAGATATCTTTGCGCGTGTACTTTATGGTGCAAGGATATCTCTTGCTGCCACATTTTCGGTTGTGCTGCTGATCTTTACGATCGGCAGTTTCCTGGGAATTATTGCAGGGTATTTTGGAGGTATTGCAGATTCGGTTATTATGCGTATTTCTGATATGATGATTGCCTTTCCGGGTCTTGTTCTGGCTTTGGCTGTTGCGGGAATTTTAGGCGCCAGTGTAAAAAATGCCGTTATTGCAATAACCCTGGTGAGCTGGACAAAGTATGCACGCCTGGCAAGAAGTCTGGTGATGAAGATCAGACATCAGGATTTTGTGGCAGCAGCAGTCGTTACAGGTTCCAGAGTTCCTTATATATTACTGCGCTATATGCTGCCCAATGTATTGCCCACGCTGCTGATAACTGCAGCAACAGACATCGGGAGTATGATGTTAGAATTAGCAGGGCTTTCTTTTTTAGGCTTTGGAGCCCGTGCTCCACTGCCGGAATGGGGCTTAATGCTTAGTGAAGGCCGGTCTTATATGCAGGCGGCGCCGTGGCTTATGGTATTTCCGGGTCTTGCAATTTTTGCAACGGTAGTTGTATTTAATATGCTTGGAGACAGTGTACGTGATATTTTGGATCCGAAAGAAGAATAAAGTTATAACATAGCTGTTTGATTCGGGGGATAAAAATGACAATTTTAGAATTAAAGGATGTAACAATTTCTTATAAAAACAAACCGGTTGTTCAGTCATTTAATATGAAAATAGAACAAGGAGAGATTGTGAGCATCGTTGGAGAGAGCGGGAGCGGAAAAACGACTGTAGTTCGAAGTATTCTCGGACTTTTGTCAGGTGATGGAAAGGTTACAGCCGGAGAAATCCTGTTTGAAGGAAAATCAGTTTTGAATATCACAAAAGAAGACTGGAGATTGCTGCGCGGAACAGAGATTTCCATGATATTCCAGGATTCGGGCGCTATGATGAATCCGATAAGGCGGGTAGGCAGTGCATTTACAGAATATATTCAAACTCACGAACGGATTTCCCAAAAGGACGCATGGCGTAAAGGGGTTGAAATGCTTGAGCGTATGCGCCTGCCGAATGGCGATCATATAATGAAATCATATCCGTTTCAGTTGTCCGGTGGAATGAGGCAGCGAGTTGGAATTGCTATGGGTATGACCTATCAGCCGAAATTGCTCCTGGCGGATGAGCCAACCAGCGCTTTGGATGTAACAACGCAGGCACAGATTATCCGTCAGTTTGTGGAACTTAGAGAAAAATATGGAACAAGCATTATTATGGTTACACACAATCTTGGAGTTGCTGCGTATTTATCAGACAATATCATTGTAATGAAAAATGGAAAGATTGAAGATTACGGAAGTTCAGATTATATGCTGCATCATACAATGAAAAATTATACAAGGTCTCTGTTGGATGCGGTACCTGCGCTGGGAGGTGTTCGGTATGTTGAATAATGAGATCATATTGGAAACAAAGCATTTAACAAGAAAATTTCAGGAGGCGGATCATCGTACTTTAGTTGCCTGTGATGATGTTAATTTGAAAATTTATAAAGGTAAAACACTGGGGCTTGTGGGGGAATCAGGGTGTGGAAAAAGTACGCTTATGCGTATGCTGCTGTTATTGGACAGGCCAACGCAGGGACAGATCCTTTTTCATGGCAGGGATATCACTAAATTAAAAGGAGAAGAGCTGCGCCGGCATCGTCAGAACATTCAGATGGTATTTCAGGATCCATCGGCTTCTTTTAATCCCAAAATGAAAATCCGTGATATTATCTGCGAGCCTCTTTTGAATTTTCATCGAATTAAAAAATCGGAGAAGGAGGATACTGCCAGAAAGCTTCTTGAAATGGTAGATCTTCCAGCAGATTTTGCAGATCGATATCCACATAGTATGTCGGGAGGACAGAGACAGCGTATAGCAATTGCGCGTGCGGTTGCGCTTAAGCCTGAAGTCATTATTATGGATGAGGCAACCTGCGCTTTGGATGTTTCGGTTCAAAAAACCATTATTGAGCTTATCGTAAGGCTTCAGAAAAAGGAGAATATTGCGATAGGTTTTATTGCACATGATTTGGGACTGATTCAGTCATTTGCACACCAGATCGCAGTTATGTATCTTGGGAATGTGGCAGAAATCCTTCCGGCAGAGAATATTCAGGTAAATGCGCTGCATCCTTATACAAAGGCCTTACTTGGTGCGGTTTTTGATCTGAATATGGATTTTTCAAAAAAAATTGAGTGTATAGACAGTGAGATTCCAAGTCCTTTGGACATACCGCCGGGATGTCCGTTTCAGAGCCGATGTGAACATTGCATGGCAATCTGCAAAGAGAAACGCCCTCAATTGAAAAATGTGTCAGAGGATCATCAGATTGCCTGTCATATTTATTCGTAGGATATCCATCTGCAGATAGAAATAAAACTATTTCAGGGAGAGAGTGTATATGGATAAGGAAAATAGTCTGGATCTGACCCAGGGCTCTATTTTTAAAGTATTGATGTTGTTTGTCCTTCCGATCATTGCGGGAAGCCTGATCCAGCAGTTATATACAACGGCGGATGCGATTATTGTAGGAAAATTTGCAGGAAAAGCAGGTCTGGCAGCGATTGATTCCTGCAGTGTAGTATTTAAATTTCCAATTAATTTCTTATCTGGACTTTCAGCCGGTACCACAATCGTTATTTCGAACTATTTTGGCGGAAAGAATGAAAAAAGGCTGGATCATTCAATCCATACAGGCTATACAATTGCTGTTTGCCTTGGCGTGATCTGTTCAGCTGCCGGGGTCATATTTACACCGGCATTGCTGAAAATCATGGCAGTACCGGAGGATATCTTTTCCATGTCGTTAGTATACTGCAGGATATCTTTTTTCGGTCTATGGTCTATGATCTTATATAATATGGCGGCAGGTATGCTTCGCGCATATGGAGATTCTAAAAGTCCGTTTTTGGTACTTTTATTTTGCTGTGCAGTGAATATAGCCGGTGATCTGCTGTTAGCAGGAGTTTTTGATATGGGTGTGGCCGGTGCGGCGATTGCCACGATTGCCGCACAGATCCTCAGTGTTATTTTATCAATGCGATATCTGGAAAAAAAGCATTGTCACTGTGATAAATCTGTATGGACGGTTTTTTACCATGAAAAAGAAGCGGATTCGATATTAAGGATGGGAATCCCGTTAGGGATTCAGTCTGTTTTATTCCCCGCAGCCAATTCTATTGTACAGGCTAATGTGAATACTATGGGAACAGATATCATTGCAGCATGGGCGGTCTGCGGTAAACTGGATCTGTTGATCTGGTTGATTGCAGATTCCATGGGACCTGCTTTATCTACCTATGTTGCGCAGAATCTTGGGGCGAAAAAGGAAAACAGAATCTGGAAAGGAACCATAACAGGCGCCTCTGTGTCTTTTGTTTTGGTTGGGATCGTCAGTTTGATCTTATATCTTTTTCCGGAAGAGCTTGGAGGGCTGTTTGTAACGGATCAGGATGCCGCGGCGATTTTGCCCCTGGTAGTCACATATATGAAAATGATGGCGCCGTTTTATATTTTTTATTCCTTTGCAGAGTCATTTTCGGGTGCATGCTGTGGAATGGGAGATACTTTAAAATCAATGCTCCTGACACTTGTTTGTACATGCGGTTTACGTGTAGCGGCAATTTTTCTTTTGTTCTCAAGAGTTCATACAATGGAGTGTATTGTATGGATTTATATTGCATCATGGATTGTATCAGGAAGCCTGTTCATAATCTGGTTTATTTTGAAAAAAGTGAAATATCGGGTTGGATAAAAGCGAAATATCGGGTTGAAAAAAAGTGAAATACCGGGTTGGATAGGCGGGAAGTTCAGCATCTTCCCGTGATCTTTTTCAGCGCATCGCAGGCCTGGCAGAACCGTTTGTTAAAACAGTGGATTTTAAAACAAAAGGAAGGATTGCAGGCCGCGAAATGGCACAGACAATTATAAAAGGGTGATCGTTTACCACGCATGATCAGGAACCTTTCCGCAGTGATTATCATGATATCAGAGTCTCAGGGTTAAATGCCTTTTTGTGCAGGCATAACGGTATTTAGACCTTTAGACCCTGGTATCATGATAATAGAATTATTATAGTATATGATTTTCCTGCTTAAAGGAGAATCGGTTTTAAAATCATTTTGTGGATAGGGGTTCCCATTGAGGAAAAACGTTCCTCATATTCGGTCATAGTATTGCCTTCGTTCATGGGATCGTTGTGCAGATCATGGGTGAAGGCGATCAGTTCCCAGTCGGGAGCGGCCTCTGCGGTTTCCAGAGAAAAGGAAAACAGATCCGTGTTATCTGTTTTAAACTCCAGATCTCCCGCGGGATGCAGAATCTGCTTGTAGCGCGCAAGAAACTGAAGTGAAGTCAGCCGGCGCTTTGCATGGCGGTCTTTGGGCCAGGGATCGGAAAAATTCAGATAGATTCGCGCAACTTCTGAGGGTGCAAATACCTTGCAGATATCTTCCGCATCCATGCGGATAAAGCACAGATTGGGAAGCTCAAGATCTTCCTGCTTTTCCAGCGCGCGCAGCAGGACACTGGAATATTTTTCGATGCCGATATAGTTGATCTGGGGATTTTTGAGGGCGAGTTCGGTAATAAAACGTCCTTTTCCCATACCGATTTCAATATGAACAGGGTTATGGTTGCCAAACTGGGTATACCACAATCCTTTTTTATCTTCAGGTGTTTCGTAGCAGTACATGCTGGCGGCAATTGCTTCGCGAGCACCGGGAACATTTCGTAATCTCATAGTTTTCCTCCGCGATATGTATCATAGCAGAAACATTTTATCAGAAAAACAGGAAAAATTAAAGAGATAAGCTGTAATTTTATAATAATTTCAGTTTTGTTTTCCGGCGTTCTGTAGTAAGATAGTAAGGTAACAGAATTATAATAAACTATTTCAGACAGGAGTCAAGATGAATATGTATAATAAAAAGCAGCGGTTTTGCGGCAGAACCATAAAACTGATACAGAAGCTGTTTGTCTGCTGTTGTTTGTTCTGTCTTCTGGTTCAGATAACCGATACACAGACTCTGACTGCATTGGCGGCAGGAAAGAAGACTTCGCAGACAGCCGATAAGCAGGCCGGCGGCGGACAGAAAACAGAAAAAGAGATGCAGATCGGGAAAAAGACATCTGCCTCTGCTTATATTAAAGCAAAGGACTGGCCCAAGGGACCTTCTGTAGATGCATATGGCGCAGTTTTAATGGAAGCGGAGACCGGTACTGTTTTATATGCAAAGAATCCGGACACGCATCTTTATCCCGCCAGCATCACCAAAATCATGACAGCGCTGCTTACTCTGGAAAATAGCAAGCTGTCAGATACTGTGGTATATACAAGTGAGGCGACAGCGCCTGAGAATCTGCCGCCGGGATATGTTTCGATAGCGGTTCGCAATGGAGAGAAGATATCGGTAGAGGAATCTTTGAAGGTTCTTCTGATGTATTCGGCGAATGATGTGGCGAATGGTCTTGCAATCCATAATTCCGGAAGTATTGATAAATTTGCAAAGCTTATGAATGAACGTGCGGCACAGGCAGGCGCCAAAAATACGCATTTTACGAATGCCAGCGGTCTTCATCAGAAGTATCATTATACAACCCCTTACGATATGTGCATGATCATGCGGGAGTGTATTAAAATCGATAAATTTAATGAATTTGCTTCACAGCGGGTTCACACACTTAAAAAGAACAATAAACGGGAGACTGACTTCAGCTTTGCCAACAAGCATGATATGCTGTTTCCTGCAAAATCAAACTACTATAAGTATTGTGTCAGCGGAAAAACAGGATATACGGACAACGCCCGCAATACGCTCATTACGTATGCAGAAAAGGATGGCATGAAGCTGGTCTGCTGTGTGATGAAGTGCGGAAAAGGAATGCAGTATGCAGATACAAGAAAGCTGTTTGATTACGGCTTCGACAATTTCAGCGTGGTGGATGCATCAAGCAAGGATAAACGTTTTACCTTGAAGAATGCAGGTATTTTTGCGGCGGAGGATCTGCCGGGAGCTTCACCGTTTCAGATCAGTATCGCAGATGAAAGTCCGGTCGTGATTCCTTCCGGCACAAGCCTGAGTAAGATCGATACGGATATTGAGTATCTGAAGGATGCAAAGGACGGAAGCTTTGCCAAGATCGATTATCTGTACCAGGGAACGGTAGTTGGGAATGCCCGGCTGAAGATCAGCAGCACTGCCGCATCCGAGGGCGAAAGCTTTGATTTTGATGCGCATAAAGAAACAAAAGACGACCAGAAGGAGGCTGAGGACAAAAATCAGCTGCAGGATATCTGGAGCAGGACAAAAAACATAGATATCCGTATTATCATCGGTATTGCAGCTGTTGTTGTGATCCTGGTTATTGTTGCTGTAGTTCTTACGATTCGTAAAAAGGATAACCGGATTCATTTTAATAAAAAAAGAAAAAAGTGGAGATAAACGTTCACAAGTTTCTTTTATTTTTTCTTTTGTCGGCTGCTGTGGGAGAAACCGAGATATTGACTGTGCCGGCGGGAGCCGTATAGGCTGTGGCAGAAGCGCTGCGGCTGCGTCGGATGCGTCGTTTCATACGCAGGGTCTCCTGTTTTTCACGTAGAGAACCGGCAGTTTCCTCACTGATCATTTTGGTTGTGCGGATGGCGAAGTAATGCCCGCTGTCCGCTTTTTTGATGCGTATTTTGCCCTGCATATAGCCATGCTCCTTACAAAGCGAAAGAGAATAGTAAACACTGTTATTGGAAGTAAACCAGCGTATCTTCTTGCGCAGGGAGCGGCCGCAGATATGGCAGGGAGTAACGGTTACCATGCGGTCATTCATGATATCTTCCTTGTTGTCATAGATCATGGAAACAAACTTGGAATACTGCGGAAAATGCAGATAAATCTCTTCGCTGCGCTGCGTGGGAGGATAATGGTAATCAACAGAGCAGTAAACAGCAGCCTGCTTTGGCTCCATGCGGGCGAGGATCTGCGCGGTGTAGCCCGCATCATCAATTGCGCAGTGGAAAGGCCGTTCCTGTTCAAGCTTCAGGAAATCAGCAGCATATTTCAGGGATTTACGGCTTTTTCCATCCTCATAAAAGAGACTGAACAGCTTTTGTACATCATAATAAAACAGTGGTCTGTCAAAAGACTGCTGCATCTTGTAAAAATCCATATTGTTCTGCAGATAATCCAGATCCATAGGTCCCCATGTTGCAAAGGTGTAATCCTTTCCGCACCATCTCAGAAAATCCTTCATCACGGACGTGAATTTCCTGGCCTTGTTAAATTCCTTTAAGTTGACCTTTAAAAGCTGTTTTGTGCGAAAATGCAGCTGGTGATAGACCTGAGGACGTATCCGCTCGCTGAATGTATTCACAATCTGAAAATCAGCGTCCAGCCGAACTGCGCCAATCTCAATAATTTCAAATGGAAGGTTCGGATTTTCACGTTCCTTCCCGCCGGGACACTGATTCCATTCCAAATCCAATACAATATAATCCATAAATTCCTGCTCCTCCCGGGACAAAATCCTTCATTTAATTAGTCTAACACAGATAAGTTTGACAGGCAAGAAAAAAGTATTTAATGATTTTTTACGGCTGCTGTGTTAAAATATTAAACGGGAATTTCCGGTTATTTGGCTGCCGGATGTTCACAACAGGCATAAAAGCAGAGGATGGTTTATGGGCAGAATATTTTATCTGATGGGAAAAAGCGCTTCCGGTAAAGACCGTATTTACAGGGAGCTTTTGAAACGGTTTTCTTTTGAAAAAATCGTGATGTATACGACTCGCCCCATGCGCCATGGGGAATTAAATGGCGTACAGTATTATTTTACGGATGAAGCAGAATATGAGTGTCTGAAAGAGGCCGGCAAGGTCGTGGAGGCCAGGTGCTATCAGACCGTGCATGGTCCGTGGATTTACTATACGGTAGATGACGGAAGAATACGCCGCGAGGCAGACAGACATTATCTGGTAATCGGAACGCTTGAATCTTATGAGAAGATGAAGCAGTATTTCGGCAAAGAGATGCTGGTAGCGCTGTATCTGGAGGTGGATAACGGGCTGCGGCTGGAGCGGGCATTAAACCGTGAAAAAATGGAGGAAAATCCTAACTACAGTGAAATCTGCCGCCGTTATCTTGCGGATGAGGAGGATTTTTCAGAGGAAAAGCTAAAAGCAGCAGGGATTGAAAAAAGATTTTTCAATGAAAAGCTGGATGTTTGCCTGAAGGAGCTTTCAGGTTATATTAAAACAGAAATGGAAAAGGGGACAGAAAAACCTTTATCTGTTTAAAGCTAAAATAGATCAGGAGGATTACAGATCATGGATCAGAAATTATGGGAGAAAACAGTAGAGAAGCATGGACATGCATGTCCCGGCGTAGCAATTGGATTCCGCATCGGACAGGAGGTAAAAAAGATCTTCGGAGAAGACGAGAAGGTGATTGGCGTTACATCTGTTAAAAACTGTGCAGTAGATGGTGTGTGTTCCGTCACAGGTTTATCTGTGGAAGAGGGAACCATGCGCTTTGATCCATCAGTGGAAGGATTTCTTTTTTATGCACTGGATGATGAAGAAGGATGGAAATTCAGCATAAAAACACTGGAAGTGGCAAAGGAAGCGGATCCGGTGCTGATCATTCTGGCATCAAACAGGGACATGCTTTACACGATAGAGCCCTGTGATGTGCCGGTAGCAGCAGTGTGACATAAAAGCAACAGGAAGCAACAGGAAACAACAGAAAAGATAGTGTACCACTTTTAGAAGTCTTATGATCAGTCTTCTAAAAACGGTACGCTATCTTTTTTGAATCAGGTTATTTTTTTACGTTCCAGCAGATAGAACGAAAGGCGCAGATACAGATTCAGCTTGGGCACCGATAAATGATTGGTATCAAGGCCTGTAATTTCCCGGATCTTCTGCAGACGGTAGAACAGGGTACTGCGGCTGATAAAGAGCTCTTTGGAGGTCTTTACCGTGTTGCGTTCATTTTCAATGTAAACCTTTAAGGTCTGGTAGAGATCGGTGACATTCTCTTTGTCATACTCCAATAGCTTGATCAGCTCAGAAGAACAGATATAATTCACACCTATATCAGGACAGGAGGTGTCAATCATATAATCCAGAGAAATTTCATTAAACATCACAGACCAGCGGGTGTCATTGATCTTGCGGCAGTAGTGCAGTGCGATGGAGGCTTGCCGGTAGTAATCGCCAAGTTTGGTAAAGTCATGAAAAATATTGCTGATACCGGCTTTAAACAGCCCCTCCCGCAAAATACATGCGACATCAGAGTTATAGTGGTCATTTATAGTTAAATTGATGATAATGCAGATGCGGGTTTCATCGCAGAGCGCTTTACTTCCGGAAATAGAAGCTTCAATATGATTGCACATGCTTACGATTGGGAGCAGGTTCTGGTCATGCTGTTCCGAATTCATGCGGATGCAGACGTAGTCATCGTGCAGATTCCATCCATATTGTGCAATACGGCTGGAAATTTCATCCTCAGGGTATTGTTCTCCCTTCAGCATATTATCCATAAGAAGCTCTAAAGCATGGTTATACGTATTATCCAGCCGGTTTTTTCTGCTTAGAACAAGCGTTATCAGATCTGCCAGATACAAGGCGGCAGACAGCTGACCGGGTTTAAACGGAGTTTCCAGTTCACAGACACATAAACGTCCCTCATATCGTCCGTATTCATCCCAGAGATTTACATAAATATCGCGGTAGCCGCGCAGAGAAGCAGAAAAGATCTGTGCCCCATGCGTAGTCATTGTATGCAGATATTCATGATCTGTTTTAAATTCGTTGATTACGTCGAGCGGTGTAATGGTCAGTCCGGTACGTTCATCCTTAACCCATTTTATCATTCCTTCGCGCCATACAGGGCATGAAATAACATATAGCTGTGCATCGTGTACAAATAATGGATTTTTGAAGTATTCATAGCTGGTGCGGCACAGGTCATCTACGCTGCCGCCATGAATCAGGATTTCCCGGAGTTTATCGGACCAGATCCGTACTTTTTGGAATACGGCCTGACAGGCATCAGAAGCCCGCAGAACTCCCAGTGTTTCAGGAAGCGTGAGGATTGAATGCTTTGCGGCAATCCATTCTTTGGGAGCCTCTCCCAGACTCACAAAGGAACAATGAACTTCGGGGATGCTGTCAGGATTCAGATCTTTCCCGTCGGCAATATACAGATAGCGGGATTCCAGTTTACTTTGTCCATAATAAAAACGAATTCCTTCCAGGATATTTGAATCGTCGCCCTTATAAAAACGCATATGCGGAAAGAATTCATCAAATTCATCTACGATCATCTGCATACTGAGCAGAAAACGGGTGTTGTTATCGGTCATTGGCATGGACATTTACCTCAGTCATTGGAATTCGTTGTTCACGTTGTTCAGGAATAGCGATAAGCCCCAATACCGATGCACTGGAGCTGTAGGCTGATTACCCGAAAACAGCCTTTACGGATTTGCTCTGTAAAATAAGCTGTTTTCAGGTGTAAC
Organism: Lachnospiraceae bacterium; assembly: GCA_030536685.1. Classification (GTDB taxonomy): domain Bacteria; phylum Bacillota; class Clostridia; order Lachnospirales; family Lachnospiraceae; genus TWA4. The sequence goes on along the minus strand of JAUNPP010000084.1, from coordinate 40 downwards.
TTTTATCAGGTGTAACTTTAACTTATATCAGGTGTAGCTT
>JAUNPP010000083.1 GCA_030536685.1 Lachnospiraceae bacterium | reverse complement strand
ATGATTTAGCTTTTTCAATAATTTAAGGATCCTTAATAGAATCCGGGAAGCATTTCTGCACATTCAAGCGGCGGATAATGATAATGACTGATTCAAAAATCCAAATATACATCTGCTTCCCTTGTCTATTCCAAACAAACCATCCCTGTAAAATGGCTGTCTGACTGCAAATATTCAAAACTACCGGCGGCTATTCTGCCAGCAGTTTTTCCAGTTCCCGGTAAAATCCGGTAACTGCAGTTCCGATTACGATCTGATAGCTTCCGGAACGTTTCCATATTCCCTTTACGCCTTCCAGACCCCGGATCTCCTCTGTTTTGGCTGCTTCAAAATCCTTCAGGACAAAACGCAGCCTTGTAAAACAATGTGTTAATGACAAAATATTCTCTTTTCCGCCTATCAGCTGCAGAATCTTTTTTGCCTGTAAATAATAATCTATCACAAAAATCCTCCCGTTATGGATGTCATACCAAAATCTCTGCAAAGCTTTTTGTACAATACCGAATATAATTTCCGATTATACAAAACCGATTATACAAAAAGACCCGAGAATACAGATCGCTCAGCGATTTTGTGTATTCCCAGGTCTTGCCTTTTCAGTCACAATCCTGTCCAAATTTCTATCTGTTATATGCCTTTGCCTCTTTCATGAGACGGACAATATGAATCAGAAGATAAAGCTGTTCTTCATTGCTTAGATCATAGCGATACTTTTCTGCCATAAGCTTCTTAATCTTCTTAATACATCCATATGCTTCGGGATTCTTCATACACATGGTAAAAAACAATTCATCATCATCGCCGTAATAGCCTTCCTGAGAAACCACCCTCTGGGCAAGATACTTCAAATGGGCTATAAAGCGTTCATAACTGTGGCTTTCCTCGTTCATGGGACAGCAAAGTCCCTGGGAAACCGTGTCGATCACATCCTGGATGATCCTGGTTACTTCCATCATATCCGTCATGGCGCTGTCTTCGTTCAGCTCGGAATTCACGATATGAAAAGCGATGAAAGCAGCCTCATCAGGAAGCAGCTCCATCTGAAATGTTCGGTTAAGCAGCTCAACCGCCCGCTCTCCAACTGCAAATTCAGCCTTATAAAGTCTCCTGATCTCAAAGAACAAATCGTTCTTTAATCGGATGCCTTCTTTGTAACGCTCACATACACTGTAAATATGATCCGTTAAGGTCAGATAAATCGTATCAAAAATCTTTTTATTGCAGGTGCGCTTTGCATCCTCTGCAATCTGCTCACTGATATTGATGTATTCCACCGGAATCTCTTCTATCAGCTCCTGATAGCGCTGCGATATCTCTCCGCTTTCCGGAACAAATATCCTGCAGGTATCGTTAAAAACAATCTCGTCTCCCGCCTTTTTCTGAAATGCAATTCCCTTGCCGGTTATAATGATCTCATTGTCATCCTCAGATTTCGATAAAACTGCATTGTTATTTAAAATCTTATAGATTACCATTACAGCTTCCTTTCATCCGTTGCAGAACAAAAAAAGACAATACCTCTCATCCAACACTATCAGATATAGGTCTTGCCTGTCTAAACAGTTACAATTCTATTCTCTGACTTCATATATAACATATTTCCATCAAAAATACAACACTTTTTTATAAAAATATACAATTTTTTAAAAAGAAACTACAATTCCGCCGTCATTTGCATACATAGTTCCGACTCCTGCGGTATTCGTTATATAAATTTCCTTAAAAGTTACCCTTTTGGAAATTTCTTCTTTTACGTATGCCGCTCTGTCAGGACAATTGCAGTGACTGATTCCGAGAACCCGTTCTTCAGGATGTTCTGCGGTCGCTGCCACCTTTTCGATCAGTTTTTTCAGAGCCTTATTCATGCCGCGGGTCTGATCCAGCTTGATGATGACGCCATGATCCGCTCCCATCAGAGGTTTAATATTCAGGGCGGTGGCAAGAATAGCCGCCAGGCCGGTCAGACGGCCGTTTTTCTTTAATGTATCCAGAGTTTCAATTACAAATAGTGTTGTCATATGGTAGATAAAATCAGCTGTCTGAGCACAGATTTCATCAAAAGACAGCTGTTTTTCTTCCAGCTCCATGATCTTCTTGGCAATGACAGCCTCACCGCAGCAGGCAGAATCGGAACTAAATACAGCAATCTGTTTGCCGTCGCCTTCAAATTCTTCCTCATACAGATCCTTGCCTACCATAGCGCTGTTAAAAGAACCGCTCAGATGTTTGGATAACGTAATACAATACACTCTTTCCTCTTCTCCTTCATACGCTTCCTTGAAGGCATTGGGAGAAGGGCAGGCGGAGCGGGGACAGTCTTTTGCCTCTCTTACCGCTTTAATAAATGCTGCCTGATCAAATGTTTCGTCATCTATTACGCTTAAATCGCCCACTTCCAGTGTCAGCGGAACAATTGTAATCTTTCCTGTCTGTTTCAATTCTTCATTACAATCAAGACAACTGTCTCCTACTATTTTGTAACTCATAATTTCCCTCCGAATCTCATATAGTTTTCGTTACCACCAATAATAGCATAGAAAAATACATTTGAAAAGGGCGGTTCTTATTTTTCCGCAAGAACTGCCGAAATGAAATCGGTGAATGCTTTCTGATCAGCGGTCGCCATCAGTTCTCTTGCGGAATGCATCGCCAGAATCGAGACGCCCAGATCAACTGTACGAATGCAAAGCTGTGCGCTGAGCATGGAGCCAAGTGTGCTGCCGCCTCTGACATCCGCCCGATTGCAGAAACGTTTGTGAGGAATTTCATATTTCTGACAAATACCCTCTGCCAGAGCAGTTGCCTGTACATCTGTTGCATAGCGCTGTGAGCTGTTTAATTTAAAGGCCACTCCATCCCCCGGAAATACCTTGTTTGTCGGGTCATTTGCCTGAGGGCTGTTGGGATGAAGCGCATGGGATACGTCGCAGGAGAGTAAAATTCCATTCATTAAGCTGTTAACATAGTCTGTATGCTCTCCCCCAAGTGTTAAAACCACCTTTTCCAGAAGCCGTCCCAAAAGGATAGAATCTGCGCCCTGCTTTGTATTGCTGCCGATTTCTTCATTGTCAAACAGCATGATTGCAGAAAACGTTTCTGCCTGTGCAGCGCGGATCAAACCGGAAACACAGCCCTGCACAGAAGTCAGGTTGTCCAGTCTGGGAGCAGAAAGCATCTCCGTATGCTCTCCATAAAGAACAGGCTCATCCATATTGTAAAAGCCCAGATCAAAGGAGAGGATATTCTCGGGCTCCGTCTGCAGCTCTTCTGCCAGCAATCTTGTGAAATAGCCATCATGCTTCCATTCAGGAGCTGCTACATCCAGAAGCGGAAGAAGATCCTTCTGAGGATTTAATTCAAAGCCTGTGTTTGCCTCGCGATTATAGTGGATTGCCAGACTGGGGATAACTGCCATAGGACGCTTAAAATCCACCAGACACATCCTTGGATGTACCGGATCAGCTCCTTTCAGGCAGACAGCGCCTGCAATCGACAGCGGACGATCAAGCCAGGAATAAAAGAGCGGACCTCCGTAAACTTCGATATTTAACTTCTCATAACGTCCTTCCGTTACCTCCGGACAGGATTTGATTCGAAGTCCGGGCCAGTCTGTATGAGCTGCTGCTGCATGTACGGGCATACCTGCTTCATAAGTATCCGGCACATGGAAAGCAAATAATGAGGTTCCGAATACCTCCGAATAATATCCCTTTCCTTTTTCCAGTTCCCATGCTGCTCCTGTTTCTAAACGGGAAAATCCTGCCTCCTCAAGCTGAGCGGCTGCCTGCTTTACCGTATGATATGCTGACACGCCTTCTTTCAGGCAGCGGAGCAGCTTTTCTGTTTCTTTATTATATGACATATGTTCTCCTTTCTGCTGTTACCATTTATACGCAACATTTTTTTATTTCATTGACTTTTCTGTCCTGTAAAGTATATAATAATTATCAGTTTAATTCAACTGGAGGAACTGATGATTGCATTAACACTTCCTGAACTGAAAACAGCTGCCAGCTGTATTTTCACGAAAGACACCTTTGATTATTTTCTGGTAAAGGAAATTACAATTTCTACCAGCAACACCTTTCATGTAGACGGAAAACTTCACCCGGATTATTTTACAGATGAAGAAAAAGAAGCGCTTCGGGACCCGGTCTATTCCGATTGGAAGACTCTGCGTCCTTTCTGTTATCAGCTGATAAAAGGAAAAAAACTTCCCCAAAGCTTCCGTCTCGTTTTTCAGCTCTCAGATTCCAATGTGGAAAAATTTTTAAAACAGCACAATTTCTCCTGCCAGGTATCTGACATCGGCGGGCTTTATCTGCACTTCCGTTATGAGAATCATACCTTATCCGCTATATCCGGAACTTCTCTGAATTTCTTTTCTCTGGACAAAACCATCGATACAGCGTGGGATGAAATGGTAAAACGGATTCTGAAGCTTTCCGGCATATTTTTTGAGGCAGGCTGAAGATCGCAGCTCATTTGTCCGCAAACCGCATTTCCGCAGCTGATACCTACTTCCGTCAAAAAGCGTATGGCAACCTTTCAATCACCATACGCCTTTTTTCATAGTATCTGTTATCCTGCATACATCATACAGGTAAATTCCACCTGCATCGTATCTGACTTTTATCTGAGATCAGTCTGCGTCTATACATGTATACTGATCTGTGTCCATCTATAGTAATCAGTCTGCGTCTTTTGCTCTGGCTTCAATTTCACGTTTCTGAACATCTGCGGGTGCCTGCTCATAGCGTGCAAATTCATATCTGTATTCGCCGATACCGCCGGTCATGGAGCGAAGATCTGTGTTATAGCCGTACAATTCGGATAACGGGATTTCAGCGGTAATGATCTGCTGGCCGCCTGCCACATGATCCATACCCAGTACACGTCCTCTTCTCTTATTCATATCACCCATGATATCGCCTGCGAAGCTGTTGGGAACTGTAACAGACAGGGTTACGATAGGCTCAAGCAGTACAGGGGAGGCTTTCATAAAGCCATCCTTAAATGCAAGGATTGTTGCTGTCTTGAAGGCCATTTCAGAAGAATCTACAGGGTGATACTTACCATCTGTAAGGGTTGCTTTAACGCCAACAACCGGATATCCTGCCAACGGTCCCTTCAGAACAGATTCCTGAAGACCTTTTTCTACTGCAGGGAAGAAGTTCTTCGGAACAGCGCCGCCTACAACCTTTTCTGCAAATTCAAAAGGTTTTTCCTGATCGCCTGAAGGTTCAAAATCCATTACAACAACGCCATACTGACCATGTCCGCCAGACTGTTTTTTATGTGTACCGGTAACAGTTGCTTTTTTGCGGATTGTTTCACGGAAAGCGATCTTGGGTCTTGCAAGCTCTACTTCTACCTTATAACGCTCTGCCATCTTGCTGACTGCCACTTCAATCTGCTGTTCACCAATACCATAAATCAGAGTCTGTCTGTTTTCAGAATCATTCACGGTCTTTAATGTCTTATCTTCATCCATCAGTTTCGCAAAAGCTGCGGCAACCTTATCGTCATCACCTTTCTTAACTGCTTTGTAGCGCATAAAGGTATACGGTACAGAAAGCTCAGGTTTTGCATAAACAACCTGTGCGCCCTTTAATGCGAAAGTATCGCCGGTAGCCAGTGAAGTTTTGGCAATTGCACCGATATCACCTGCGCAAAGCTCAGAAACCTCAATTGCTTCCTTACCGCGGAGTATGTACAGACGGGAGATTTTTTCTTCCTTTTCCTGATTAACATTGTAAATGTTGTTATCCGCTTTCAAAGTACCTGTAACTACCTTAAACAGGGAATACTTGCCGATAAAAGGATCCACCAGAGTCTTAAATACACGTGCGCTCATATGCTTTGCACTGTCATAGGCAACGGGAACCATCTCGCCTGTTTCGATATCATTACCATAAACAAACTTGGTCTCCGGTGAAGGCAGATACTTTCTGATTACATACAGCAACATCCTTGCGCCCTGTGCATTGATTCCGGAACCCATCAGAACGGGAACGATCGTGCCGTCCACGATATTGGTCTTTAATGCATCCTGAATCTCTTCATATGTAAATTCATCGCCTTCGAAATAACGTTCCATCAGCTCTTCACTTGTTTCCGCAACAGCTTCCAGAAGGGAATCACGGCTGACAGATACATGATGTTCCAGATAATCAGGAATATCACAATCTTCAAACTCGCTGGTCGTACCGATAAAACGACGGCCTTTCATCTTAACCAGGTTTACGAAGCCTACAAACTTTTCATTCTCACGCATCGGTACATAGAAAGGAGCTACCTTACGTCCGAACTTTTCATTCAGCTGCAGAATAACGTTCTTAAAGCTGGCCTGATCATCGTCCATGCCGGTTACAAAGAACAGACGGGGAAGCTGATGCTTTTCACAGATATCCCATGCCTTCTGAGTACCAACCTCAACACCTGCTTTTCCGTTCACAACGATAATCGCTGCATCTGCCGCGCTGACAGCTTCTTCCACTTCACCAACGAAATCGAAATATCCAGGAGTATCCAGGAGGTTAATCTTAACACCTTCCCACTCAATCGGGATTACACTGGTACCAATTGAAAACTGACGTTTGATTTCCTCTTTATCAAAATCACTGATGGTATTTCCATCGGCTACTTTGCCCATTCTTGCAATTACTCCGGAAACATATGCCATAGCCTCTGCCATGGTTGTCTTACCAGCGCCGCCGTGTCCCAAAACTACAACGTTACGAATTTTATCAGTTTCATAAACGTTCATTCTATTACCTCCAAAACGTACAAAATTTGAATCAGTCAGATTTTTCATCCGCCAATTCGCATGGTTATATTTTACTAAAATTTTCTGAATAATACAAGTAATTAATTCATTTTTATTAATTTTATTTTTAATCAAAGAAAGAATCGCATAAAATCAGCAAAAAACCAAGGATTGTAAGTCGATATTTGTAAGAAGTCCATCAAAAATCAAGGAATAGACAGCTTGCATCCCCTGAACACCCCTACTGTCCAGAAATCTCTGAACAGCAACACTTTCAGTAGCACTTTCTTTAATGATTTTAAGATTTAAAGTATAAAAGTATTGACAAACGATTCTCCTTCCTTTAAAATGAGGTTTGCAAATTGTGCAGCAGGAATGCCGATGGCATTCTTGAATTTCAGACTGCCATATTGAAAGGACGAATATTATGTTTACAGTTGGATTTGTAGGACTTGGCCTTATTGGCGGTTCAATAGCAAGATGTTTGCGGGAGACACATCCCGAATATCATATGATAGCCTGCGGAGCTTCTGAAAAAACTCTGAATATGGCGCTTCAGGACGGTACAGTTGATGAGATCTTCCCTCAGGTAGATTCTCACCTTTCTGCATGCAGCCTGATTTTTTTATGTGCTCCGGTTGAATACAATATCGGCTATCTTCCCGTTTTAAAAAAGATCATTCATAAAAACTGTCTGATTACCGATGTTGGAAGTACAAAGGCGGAAATTCACGAGGCTGTAAATCAACTGGGACTGAGCGATCAGTTTATCGGCGGACACCCCATGGCAGGTTCCGAAAAAAGCGGTTACTCTCATTCCAATACGCATCTGATGGAAAATGCATGGTATGTTCTGACACCCACTGACGACACCGATCCAAGCGCGCTGGAGCTGATGCTGGAGTGCGTTCATAATTGCCGGGCGCAGCATATTGTACTGAATTACCAGGAGCATGACCGGATCGTAGCGGCAATCAGCCACGTTCCGCACCTTATTGCTGCCGGTCTTGTCAATCTGGTTCAGGATAATGACAACTCGCTTCACCAGATGAAGCAGCTCGCAGCAGGCGGGTTTAAGGACATTACCCGAATTGCCTCCTCCTCCCCTGTCATGTGGGAACAGATCTGCACCAGCAACACTGCCCCGATTGCCGATATCCTGCGCAAATATATATCTATTATGGAAGGTATTCTGACAGATGTTGAGAAACAGGACGGAAAATCCATCAACTACTTTTTTGAAAAATCAAGAGACTACCGAAATACGATTTCCGATAAACCAAAAGCAATCGGTTATATCAAACCGGAATATTCTATCTACTGCGATATTGTAGACCGCGCAGGAGCAATTGCCACACTTGCCACCACGCTTTCTACCCATCAGATCAGTATTAAGAATATCGGAATTATCCACAATCGCAGCTTTGAAGATGGTGCGTTAAAAATTGAATTTTACACAGAGGAAGCAATGGAAAATGCCATTGAAATCCTGAGTAAATGGAATTACACGATTACACGCAGAAAATAGCAGGAAACAGAAGCGAAACTATTGAGAAATTATTGAGGAAATACATTATGAAATTTTATCCATCCACCCCTTTAAAGGGCGAAATTACAATACCGGGAGACAAATCCATCTCCCACCGCAGCGTTATGTTCGGCTCGATTGCCAGAGGAACAACCGAAATTACAGGATTTTTACAGGGCGCTGACTGTCTTTCTACTATAGCCTGTTTTAGGAAAATGGGCGTAACTATTGAAAATGAGGGAGATACGGTACGCGTTCTTGGCCGCGGACTCCGTGGACTGACTGCACCTGACTCTGTGCTGGACTGTGGAAACAGCGGAACCACAACAAGACTGATTTCCGGCATTCTGGCAGGACAGAAATTCCCCTGTACGCTGACGGGAGATGCTTCCATTCAAAAACGCCCTATGAAACGAATCATGGAGCCGTTATCCATGATGGGCGCTCATATTGAAAGCGTACATCAAAACGGATGCGCTCCTCTGTCCATCAGCGAAAGCACGCTTCACGGAATCCATTATCATTCCAAAGTAGCCTCTGCCCAGGTCAAATCCTCCATTTTGCTGGCTGGCCTGTATGCAGAAGGAAAAACCCAGGTAACAGAACCTGCCCTTTCCAGAAATCACACGGAGATCATGCTTCGCTGTTTCGGAGCAAACGTTACCTCCGAAGGCTGTACCGCTTCCATTCTTCCTGCAGAAGAATTATACGGACAGAAGATTTCCGTCCCCGGAGATATTTCCTCCGCTGCATATTTTATTGCTGCCGCACTTCTGGTTCCCGGCTCCGAGCTGCTGATCAAAAATGTGGGAATCAATCCGACCAGAGACGGCATCTTACGGGTTTGCCAGGATATGGGCGCTGATATCACCCTGTTAAATGCTGTTTATGACAGCGGAGAACCCTACGCAGACCTGCTGGTTCGCCACAGCAGCCTGAAAGCTGTTGAAATTGGCGGAAGCCTGATTCCCACGCTGATCGATGAACTGCCCGTCATCGCCGTTATGGCCTGCGCTGCCCAGGGAACCACGATCATCAGAGACGCCGCTGAACTGAAAGTCAAGGAATCCAACCGTATCCGCACTGTCGTAGATAATCTGAAGGCCATGGGCGCTGATGTAGAAGAAACGGAAGACGGCATGATCATTCATGGCGGCAAACCGCTTCACGGCGGCCTGATTGAAAGCCACCTTGACCACCGCATCGCTATGAGCTTTGCAGTGGCTTCATTGATTGCAGAAGGTGAAACAGTCATTCAGGATGCAGACTGCGTCAATATCTCCTACCCAGCTTTTTATCAGGAACTGGAGCGATTAAAAGATTGAGATATTGTTGTATCCATGTGTTGTTGGGGCAGGTGAAAAGTAACTGAATCATATTTTAAGACCCTTCTCAAGACTCTTGTCATTTCAAGTTTTGCAACGAAAATAAAATAAAAGCTAATCAGAAAAGCATCTATCGGAAACGGTAGGTGCTTACCGTTTTCTGTTTGGCGGCAGTAATTCCGATAAAGCTGTGAATGAACGAAGTGCCATGCAGATGACTGCTGTCTACGCTTCTTATCTTCTCCTGCAAAGAAGATGCATTAACAGTTCCAGTTCACTTTTACCGGATTTTTTTCATCGGGAACTGCCTTTTCCTGGAGAGATTTCAGCATCTTTTCCAATTCTTCCTCTGCACAGAGATCATAAGCTTCTCTGTCTGCTTCCAGCCCGAGTCTGTCATAAGCAATCGCAGCAGCACCGTAAAATGTGAATCCAAGTGCATTCGTCGGTGTCCGAAATGTTCCGCAGGCTGTCGCTGTTGCCCGGGCTGCGGCCTGTGCAGCAGGATTTCCTTCCGCTTCCTTTGCAATCAGACCTGCCTCCTTTAAAACCGGTCTGACCTCAGCCGCTTTCATTGTGCCGTTTATCCATTCTTCTACTGCGGATATGATATCTCGAAAACGCTTATCCTCCGGATATGCAGCTTCGTAAATGGGAAGAAAATGTGTTTTTGCATACTCCAGAGCCCAGTCTGCCAGAGTTTCCTTGCTTTGTGTTTCAATTACCCTCATTAAAGAAATAATGTGAGGGCTTTCAATGCTGCCAAGCATTTTTCTGAGTTTTGCCATGATAACGCTCCTTTCCGTAGATAAAGAAAAGGCGGGAATATACTGCTCCCGCCTCTTCCTGATATAATTTGTTTTGGAAAATGCCGATGGCATTTTTGTTTCTTCTTACTTCAGCTCCAGCATCAGCTTATTGCTTCTTGCCACAAACGCTGCCATTCTTTCCGGTGACAGGCTTCCGTGCTTTAACAGAGCCAGATCGTAAAGCTGTTCGCAGATATCGGAGGTATGTGCGCCTTCGCCGTTTTTCAGAACATAATCTACAAGCGGGTGATTTGCGTTTAATACCAGTTTCAGCCCTTCGCTGCCGAACATGGAGGAATCCATGCCATACATCTGTGAAAATAAGCATTTTTAGATGATAAGCTTCCTTAATATAACGAAAAAATTTAAAAGTGAAATACAACTGCTATATATACTTGTAACAAAGTACTCTTCTCTTGAAGAATATCACAATTGAAAGATGAAATCAACAACATTTATTTACTATGATGTATTTTATCTCTTTTTTTTTAACTCTTTATACAATTTATCTGTTGTATATCTATATGATTCCTCCTTTATAGCTTTCATAACTTTTTCAGATGGAACTTTGTCCTGCTCTTTACTTATTTCATTTTCTATTAACTCCATATATCTATCCAAAGCTTTTCCTATATCTGTACTAAGAATATTTCCTCTTCCATCAATTGTCATACTATGCAAACCCCAATTCTTTCATTAATATCTGGTCAAACTGATTTAACTTTTCTAATACAATTTTTCCTATGTGTTGAGCGCCATCCTGAGTCATTGCACCTGAAATATTAATATCACCCATATTAATAGTAATCATTTTATTTCCAGACATTCCCTTTAAATCACTATCATTTGTAATATTGTTAACAAGATTATAATTAACATCAGCTATTTTTTTCAAATCAGCAGAATTTACAAATTGATTGAACAGCCTTTCTGTACTTCTGAATAATCCATCTACTGACTGTCTAACAAGTGATTCACCCGCTTCTTGTCCAATTTTAAAATAGCTGTTTATAAAAGCTTTACCCTCTTCAATTAATAGATCTGTTATATGTCTCATAGATTGTAAAATTCCATCGGATTCATTATCTATATCCTCAGACAAATCGACATCAAATGCACTCTCTTTCGCTTCTGCAAGTCGCTTGCAAGCTTCAATATAAGCAGATGTACCCTTTTCAGATTTCAATTTAATTTCGTTCCAGAAATCAATTTCTTGTTCTTCTGTAATAGCATTTGCTTTTTTCAGTTCCTCAATTATACGCTTTACAGATTTGAGATAAATATTACTCAAATCTTTTGCAGATTCTCCGAGTGTATTCTTTTGTTTATCAATTCCCTGAATTATACCCAGAACTACGTTTTTGCCTACCTCCGCAAACTTTCGAGAAGGTGAATGAATGCCTAAAGCATCTTTTGCAGATTCCAAAGCACTGGAAGCAATAGAACGCATTTTATTAAACAAACTGCCAGCAGCTCCACCTATACCGTTAATAATACCTGATATAATATTTTTACCTATACTTGTCCAATTAATGCCTTTAAAAGCCTCCATTGCAGATTTACCAACAGATTTCATAGCATTAACTAACGTACTCGCTACTGCTTTTACACCATTTGCAATAACCTTTAAAATCGCATGTCCAACATTAGCCCAGTTAATATTTTTAATAGCATTAGCAGCACTCGATCCAACAGATTTCAGAACATTCACCAAAGCTGAAGCAACTGCCTTTACTCCATTTGCTATGGTTGTAAGTATCGTTTTACCTAACTGTAGCCAGTTAATATTTTTTATTGCATTCAATGCTCCCATTCCTACAGATTTTGTAATATTTGCAAAATTCGTAGCTAATGATTTAACTCCATTTCCTATAACCGTCAACAATGTTTTACCCAATTGCAGCCAGTTAATATTTTTTATTGCATTCAATGCTCCTGTTCCAGCTGATTTAGCAATATTAGCCAGTCCTGAAGCAACTGCTTTTATACCATTCCCCATAACTGTTATTAAGGTTTTGCCCAATTCCAACCAATTAATGTTTTTAATAGCGTTAAATGCACTCTCTCCCGTACTTTTTGCAGCAGAAACAAGCCCAGAAGCCATATTTTTAATACCTGTTCCCAGATTTGTTATCAAATTTTTACCTAAACTAAGCATGTCCAGATGCATTAAGGTGTTAAATATTGCTTTTGCAATCTCTCCCGCATTCTGAATTATTAAAGGTATGTTTTGCATAATACCTTGTGCTATTTGCTGGATCATATTAATTCCAGCTTTTAACAAAGTGGGTAATTGACTATCAAGAGCATTCCAAAAATCATTAATAGCTTTTGGGGCTTGCTCGATTAATAAAGGTATCGCATTAATAATTCCTTGTATTAAACTTTGAATCAGCGTTATTCCACTTTGAACAATTTGAGGTAAACCTATAGTGAATCCCTGAACTAATGAAATAATAGCCTGTACTGCCATGGGAATTAATTCCGGTATTTGCTGTGATAAACCTGTAGCCAAAGAAGTGATAATATTGATTCCCAAATTCAATATAGTTGGTAATAATGAAATTGCACCATTAACAAGAGAAGTGATAATAGATGATGCAGAACTTGCAATTTTAGAAGCATTCGTATTAATTCCCTGTACAAATGATTTAATTACTGATACTCCCATTTGAATTAGTTTTGGTGCATAAGAAGCACCAGATGACACAAAACCAGCTAACATCTCACCAGAAGCTTGTATCAATCCATTTACTCCATCATTTTTAAAAACTTCTGTTAATGTCCTAACTGATTCTGTGCCAATTCCAACTAATTCAGTTAACGGTTTCTGTAATTTGTCATAAATAGCAATTCCAAATGTTTCTGCGGCTGAACTAAGACTATCCAACCCTCCCTGTAAATTAGATGACATTGTTTCTGCCATATCAGCACAAGCATTATCACAATTACTAATATAACCTGATAGTTCGTCAAATCTTTTCCCACTATTAGTAAGAAGAGCATTAGCAGATTTTAAATCAACTTTGTTGAAAATAGTTGATAAAATCTGTGTCTGCTCTTCCTGCGTCATTTTGCTTAAAGTTTTATCTAAATCTTTAAATATTCCATTCATAGGACGCATATTTCCTTGAGCATCAAATACTTTAATACCCAAATCTTCCATAGCAGCGGCTGCTTTATCTGTCGGAGACTGCAATGCAAGTATCATATTTCTTAATGCAGTTCCACCTTCTGCGCCCTTAATTCCATTATCAGCTAATATTCCCAGACACGTAGACAGCTCCGTAGTACCTCCAGCCAGATTTTTAGCGGTACCACCAACTGTTAATATAGCATCTCCTAATTGAGATACAGATGTGTTTGATTTCTGACTTGCTTTTGCAAGTTGATCACTAAATTTACTTACATTTTGAGAATTTGCTTCTATATTTAATGCAGACATTGCATCTGTTACCATATCTGAAGCTCTAGCTAAATCCATACCACCAGCAGCAGCTAAATTTAATATCTGTGGCATAACTTCACAAGCTTTGTTCACATCATATCCTGCTAATGCAAGATAATTCAATGCTTCACCCGCTTGTGTGGCTGAATACTTTGTTTTTGATCCTGCATCAATTGCAGCTTGTTTTAACTTCTCATAAGCTTCTGATCCTCCTGCAATTTCTTCAGATGTCATGCCCATAGTAGCTGCAACCTGACTCATTGCAGATTCAAAAGATTTGCCAACAGATACGGAATATGTACCTAAACCAATTATTCCAGTACAAGCAGCACCAACAGCTTTTGTAAAACCAGAAGCAAGACTAGAAGCGTTAGACATAGCACTATCAAACTGAGATGTATTTAATCTTAATTCTTGTTCTAGTGTTGCTAACTGTATACTAGCCATTTATAAATACACCTAACCTTTTTAACTTATCAATATTAGGCTTTATCTTCTTTTCTGGTTTTTCATTCAATTCTTGATTATGTTTCTTTAATTCCTCTTTATATTTTTCTTTAAAATACGCTTCTCTCCATTCTTTATTCTGCATTAAACGACCAATTTTAAAATGTTTTAATGTAGCCTGAAAAACAGTAAAAGGCATTTTCATAATATCCTCATAACTACTATTTGTATTTTCCATAAGTAAAGTTACAGATTCCATAAACTCTATGTCTTTGTCTATTTCATTTACTTTTTGTTCAGCTAAGGATATTTCATTCGATTGCTTTAATTGAATATCAGGTACAGAAAATAAATCTTCTGGCATTATTTTCTGTGCCTGTTCTGCACATTTAACAAATAAGAAATAAAGAGTGGAATAATTATTGAATTTATTTTCAATATCAAGAATTGTAATATTTTTTGATCTGTCTAAATTGAGAATATCTACTGCAATATTTTTTAAAATATCCATTTTTTCAAGTTCATGTATATCACCGTGATATTCTTCTAATGCTGTTTGAAAACGTATAAAAAAACCTGTTGAAAAATTCATATCTAATATAAAACTTTCAGTTTCATTACTATTAAAAACCGGAATACATATAACTAGCTCATCTCTTTTAAAACATATTTTATCTTTAATCATAGGTATTACCTCTTATGACATCAAAGAAAATATTTCTCTAAAAAGAGCTTCTAGCAACTGATAATCTCCAAATTCGTTTATAACATTATCCATTGTAATTGTTTTACTTTTATCCATTTTAATTAGCTCAAATACCCAATCTTTTAACAAGTTATAAGCAGTTTCTAAATCTTCTTTATTTTCTGCATCTTCGACTTGTTTAATCGTATCTTTAATTTTAATTGCGTATTCTGTAGAAAAATTACCAGGAATAGTATAAACCGTACCATTTAAT
>JAUNPP010000082.1 GCA_030536685.1 Lachnospiraceae bacterium | reverse complement strand
TCAGATAGTTTAAAGGTTTTATTCATACATTGTTCAGTTATCAAGGTTCCTGTCGACGCTCTCGCAAGCGACTTTGTTATAATAGCAGGTTTTCTTTACTTTGTCAACCGCTTTTTTAACTTTTTTAGACCAGTTTTTTGATGACTTAGTATTTTCATAGTCTGTTTTCATCAAACTTTCCTTTGGTCATTCATTCTTTTGCAAGAACGAACGGAGAAGGAGGGATTTGAACCCTCGCGCCGCTATTAACGACCTACTCCCTTTCCAGGGGAGCCCCTTCAACCACTTGGGTACTTCTGCTTCATGGTTGACTTTCTAACTCTATATGCAATTACTTGTCCACCGTTTTAAGAGCGGAGAGAGTGGGATTCGAACCCACGCGCCCTTTCGGACAAACGGTTTTCAAGACCGCCTCGTTATGACCGCTTCGATACCTCTCCATTGTCTCGCCGCTTGCTTTTCTCTCGCAGCGACGCTGATAATAATAGCACCTATTCGCCCTTATGTCAACAGTTTTTTTCAACTTTTTTTATTTTTTTTAAATTGTATCTATAACTCCTGTTCCGGCTGGTTTAGAATGGCAGTTCCCAGCACCAGATCCTCCGGTGTCGTTACTTTTATATTATAATAAGACCCCATTACCATATGCGCAGAGCAGTTCATATAATATTCAGCTACCATGGTGTCATCGGTTACAGCCGGGGCTGTTCCCTTTTCCAGTTCCTGTGCCAGCTGCCTGTACGCATTCCATATCAATGATCTTTCAAATACCTGCGGCGTCTGGATTATCCAGAGAGTGCTTCTGTCAGGCGTTTTAATACCTTTTAAATCATCGTTAACAACCTTTATGGTATCTTTAACAGGTACTGCCGCTACGCAGGCCTTATTCGTCCTGACATCCTCCATACAGCGTTTAATCGTCTGCTGGTCAATAAAAGCTCTTGCTCCGTCATGAATAAGTATATAATCACACTCTCCTGCTGCCTGAATTCCGTTCCAGACAGAATGATAGCGCTCTTTTCCTCCTGCTGTTATTTGTTCCACTTTCCGGAAACCGTATTTTTCTACGATTTCTGTTCTGCAATATTCTATATCGGCTTCGCCGGTTACAAGTATAATGCGATCCACCGGACTTTTTTCAAATGCCGCCAGAGAATAATATAATACAGGTTTTCCATTCAGCTCCAAAAACTGCTTTGATACATCGGAATTCATCCGTTTTCCTTTGCCCGCAGCCAAAACAACTGCTGTGTAGATCATTTTCTTATTCATTCGTATCTGCCTCCGCATTCAGAACTGCCCGTGCAGCTTTGCACAGACAGTTCAATCATCAAAAACTAACGTTCACCAAGCTTCAGGTTCGGAACGGCGTTCAGATCCCATCCGCTGCGGACGCCCTTGATAAATTCATAATATCCGGCTGCGCCGATCATAGCTGCATTGTCAGTACAGTAGATCGGGGACGGATAACAAAATTTCAGCCCTTCTTTTTCACAGGCCTGCGCAAGTCCTGCGCGGAGAGCCGTATTGGAGGCAACACCTCCTGCCAGTACCACCTGGTCATATCCGAATTCCTTTGCTGCGCGGATTGCATGCTCCGTCAGAATATCTACCACCGTTTTCTGGAAAGAAGCTGCCAGATCCGCATGATTTATTTCTTCGCCGCGCATTCCTGCCTGATTAATATAATTCAGTACCGCTGATTTCAGGCCGCTGAAGCTGAAATCATAGGGAGCATCCTCCACCTTTGCATGAGGAAAGGCGATTGCCTGGGGATTTCCTTCCCTGGCACAGCGGTCAATTTTAGGTCCTCCGGGATATCCCAGTCCGATTGCTCTTGCAACCTTATCAAATGCTTCTCCTGCCGCGTCATCTCTCGTTCTGCCCAGGATCCGGAATTTGCCATAATCCTCCATCACTACCAGATGAGTATGTCCACCCGATACGATCAGGCATAAAAACGGAGGCTTCAAATCCTTGTGTTCGATAAAGTTGGCACACACATGTCCCTCGATATGATGAACCCCTACCAGCGGTTTATTTTTAGCAAATGCAATTGCTTTCGCTTCTGCTACGCCTACCAGGAGCGCACCTACCAGGCCGGGGCCGTAGGTAACTGCTACCGCATCAATTTCATCAAGGGTCAGTCCCGCATCCGTTAAAGACTGTTCCACCACCTGATTCACCTTTTCAATATGCTTTCTGGAAGCAATTTCCGGAACTACACCTCCAAACAGAGTGTGTATATCGATCTGCGATGAAATCACATTGGATAATACCTCCCGTCCGTTGCGGACTACAGCTGCTGCGGTTTCGTCACAGGAGCTTTCAATTGCCAGTATGGTTATATCTTTTTTCTCATCCATCTTATTCCTGTCCATTTCTCTCATCATTCAGCATCATTTAACATTTTTCTTCTGTATCCTCATCCTCAAAACGCAGCTCCAGGCTTTCTCCGTCAGATGCAGCCCATGCCCTGGGGAATATTTTCCGCACACTGTTCATGTAATTTTCCGGATAGATCAAGGAAGGGCTGTAATGCGTCAGCCACATACGAGCCGGTTCTGCTTCTTTTGCCAGATTTGCCGCCTCGTAAAATGTCATATGCTTATATTCCTTTGCCTTTTCGATTTTCTCCCTTTCTCCATACATGCCTTCGCAGATAAACAAATCAGCGCCTTTTGCCTCCTCAGCAATAACGGGCACAGGTCTGGTATCCGTACAGTAAGTCACCTTCAGGCCCTTGCGCTGCGCTCCCATCACCTGGTCAGGGGTATAGACCACCCCTTCATATTCGACAGTATTGCCCTTTTGAAGCGGATTCCAGTATCGCACAGGCAGTCCCAGCGCCTTCGCTCTGTCCACCTGAAATTTTCCTTTTCTGCTCAGCTTCACACTGTAGCCGTAGCATACCACATTATGATTTACCCGAAACGCCCGTATTTCATAAGGGCCGGCGGTAATATCCTCCGTTTTTTCCGTCAGTTCATGAAACATGATCTGAAACGGCAGCTCCGGCGCAATCATTCTGAGCGCATTCACAACACGCTCCAGTCCCTTCGGACCAATCATTAAAAGCGGTTCTCTCCGCTCTGCATTTCCCATCGTCAGCAGAAGTCCCGGAAGACCGCTGATATGGTCTGCGTGATAATGTGTAAAACACATTACATCTATCGGTTTAAAACTCCAGCCTTTTTCCTTTACTGCCACCTGTGTACCTTCGCCGCAGTCGATCATCAGACTGCTGCCGTCACAGCGCAGCATCAGGGAAGTAAGCCATCTTCCGGGAAGCGGCATCATTCCGCCGGTTCCCAGCAAACAAACATCCAACATAATATTTCTCCTGAAGAATCATCCTAAAGAAGCTTTTTTACCTCTAAAGAAGCTCTTTTGTCTCTTCTGTATGAATCGGGATCTGAAATGCTCCGGTTATCTGGTCATAACATGCTTCACACAGATCAAATGTATGTGTGATCCCGTCTTTATCTGAAAAATATCCCCATTCCTTACGAAATGAAGCAAAATCTTCTTTTAATACACCCTGTTCCTGCAGAATGATCTTTCCACAGTAATTGCAGGCAGCCCCTATCATCTTACCATTTTCATTGTAGATTTTCATGGATCATTCCCTCCCTGAATATCCTGCGGTTTTATCAGGTTCCCCTGCAAAAACCGACAATTTCTATCAGCAGCTGCTTTTACTATAACAGAACCTGCAGCCCATTTTCAATGGTAATCAGAACCATTAGCTGCTATTCACAGCATAACTGCGAACAATAACAACCATTATAATACTTTGCTCATAATGACAGCATTTTCAACGGGGTCATGATAATATTTTTTTCGCTGCCCCTGTTCGATAAAGCCTGTTTTTTCATACAGCGCGCGGGCTGCGGTATTGCTTTCACGCACCTCAAGCCATATGGTTGCAATGCCTTTTGAAACGGCGCAGCTTTCCATATGCGACATCAGCGCCGATGCGATTCCCTTTCTTCTTGCCTTGGGAGACACCCCTACCCGCAGTAACTCGCCTTCATCCGCTGCTGCCATAAAAAGCAGATAACCGACTATCACGCCGTCTGCCTCTGCTGTAAAATTAGTTTCCGGCCGGTACCGCAGCGTATCCATAAGGGCTGCTTCTGTCCAGGCGTCGCCAAACAGCTCCGCCTCCAATTGTGCTGCCCAGGCAATATCCTCCGCTTTCATTGTTCTGATCTGTATTTCAGACTTGTGCTGTTCTTTCATGATTTTTCCTGTTTTCCCTGTATCTCAGACTTATGCTGTTCTCTCATGATTTTTCCTGCATTTCGGCAAGCTGACGCTCTGCCTGGGATACTCTCAGATAATCCGGCACATGCTCGGCTGCCGTTTCGATACGGCCTTCACTGTAATATACCATACCCAGAGCCGCTACAGCTGCTGCGCGGGCACGCCCTGCAAAAGAAGGAGCGCGGCGCACCGGCACTGTACATAATGCTTCAAGCTGTTTTCCATAGGCGTCTGCCCCGTCACCGGTTAAGATCACGGATTCGCCCAGCTGATTCAATACCTCAGCCAATTCGGAAATACTGATGTGGCAGGAGGCCTTCACTACCTGAAATTCCTGTTCATTTCGGTAGATCCCTGCAAATACATTCTCTTTTCTGGCATCCATCAGCGCACAGATAAGCCCTTTTGTTCCGAAAATCTGATACGCCATCGCATCCAGAGTCGGTACGTGGATCAGATTTTTATTAAGCGCCAGGCCAAGCCCCTTTGCTGTTGTAGATCCAATCCGCAGGCCGGTAAATGAACCCGGTCCTCCTGATACCGCGATTGCATCGATACTTTCCAGATCAAGCTGTATCATTTCTTTTATTTCAGCAATCATCGGCAGCAATGTCTGAGAATGCGTCTTTTTATAATCGATCGTATATTCAGCAGTCAAATGATCGTCCTCCAGCACTGCCACGGAAGCTGTCATCGCTGCGCTTTCAATTCCTAAAATTTTCATCCGTTCTGCCCCTTATCCATTCTGCAGCTTTCTTTCTGCAGGTTTTCTTCATAGTTCCATGTGATTCTGCGATAATCAAAGCCTTTTGATAATTCCTTCTCAATTAAAATTGACATCGCTTCCTCTGGAATCAGTTCCTCAATCAGCTCCGACCATTCTATCAGGCAGACGCCGTCTCCGTAAAAATAATCTTCGTATCCGATTTCTTCCATCTCCTCCGGATCACCAATCCGATATACGTCAAAATGATACAAAGGCAGACGGCCTTCTTCATAAACCTGTACGATTGTAAAGGTAGGGCTGCTTACCGGCTCTGTGATTTCAAGTCCGGCTGCAAATCCCTGAGTAAATACGGTTTTTCCGGTTCCCAGATCCCCGTTCAGACAGATAATCTGCCCCGGCTGTGCAAGACTCCCAAGCTTTCTGCCCATCTCAAAGGTTTCGCCAGGACCTGATGACTCATAAACTTCTGTTTTTCTCATTTCAAACCTCTTCTGATCTATTTTGCATGCTGTGTTCCCGCCACACATACCTTCCTGTGGCCTGCTTTCTCCTCCACGGTAAACGCATGATTTTCCAGCATCCGTTAAACCTGCAATATCGCAAAACTACGGCGGCGGAATTACAGTACAATCCTGTGAAAGGGAGCATAGAGAGCGCGTCCCCGAACAGGATTGTACTGTAATGGAGCCTTCACAGCCTTTTATAACAATAAAATAAACTATTCTAAAAAGCTTGCGTTTACCGTGTTTTCTCCCCGTTATACCACAATTTCCTACAGCCCGCTTTTGCGCACTTCCCGTGACACCTGTGTCCTCAGAAATTCTTTCAGTTCTTCGGCCTGTTCGCCCAGCTGTTCCAGGGAAATAATCTGCGCATGAAGCGGATCCAGGCACAGATAAACTGCTTTTTTCCGGCATACGATCTGAAACAGTTCATCCCAGCGTACTTTCCCGATTTCTTCTCCCTGCGATACAGAAAATCCTTTTTTCGTCAGAATATAACAAAAGGGCTTTTGATAGGAAGGGGTTTTGGAAACTCTTTTTACACATTTCCAGTACAGCATCGCCGGATTGATCACCGTAAAAAGTGCTCCCAGAAAAATCAGCGCGCCTGTTCCCTGAATGGAAACATCGCCAAAGGTAAAAACAGCTGCTCCCAGACAGAAAACGCTGAAAATCAGCCAGATCTTCCCCATTACTCCGGAATATGCATGATACATGGTAAATCCAAATAATTCTTTTGTTCTGACTTTCACTTCGAATGTCATTGTATTCTCCCCGCTTTACAATTTTTTCGGCAAAGCAATCCGTTCCCATGCCGGCCTGCCGATTCCTCGATTATAACACAACTGCCGGAGGCAGTAAACCTCCGGCAGATCCGCCAAACGATCAGTTTGCAGATTTGTCAAACGATCAGTTTAATTTTATTTTAATTTTAATGGATCAGTTTTCTTACACGCTTGTAAACCAGATCGGTAATCAGACTGACAATGATTCCCTTGATCAGATTAAACGGAACAACCGCAATCAGAACAAAAGTAGGAATATTGGTAATCAGACCGTTTACTGCTGTTCCCATAGCAATCAGCTTGTCCATCGGCATTCCGTAAAGTCTGGAGAAGAAGGGCAGTAATATGTACGCATTCGCAACCGCGCCAACCGCAGCCATCATAATGGTACCAGCCGCCATACCGATCAGCGCGCCCTTTTTCGTTCTGTTCATTTTGTAGATGATACCGGCGGGAAGCAGGAAGCAGCATCCGATAACAAAATTCGCCACATCTCCTACATAGGCAGTTGAAGTACCCTTCAGCAAAAGCTTCAGCAGGATTTTGATCAGCTCGATCAGCACACCTGCCACAGGTCCCATACTGAACGTACCGATCAGAACCGGAACTTCACTGAAATCCAGCTCGTAAAACGGAGGTGCAATAAACGGAAGCGGGATTTCAACCAGCATCAGTACGCCAGCCAGTGCACCAAACATTCCGATCTGCACCAGATTCCTGCTTGATAATAATTTCTTTTCCATAGTAAATCTCCATTCCGCCGCCTCTCATAAGCGGCATAACATTTTAATACAGTCTGGTGCTTCCGATTACATTTCCAGCCTTTTTGGCAGCCTCCAGATACTGTGCTTCCGTCATACTTTCTGTAATAACAGCCAGTTCTCCCGCTACAATTCCTTTAAGCACCTTTTGGGGTCTGAACAGCTCCTGATACAGCTTTTCATCCATCGATTCAGGCAAACGCACCATAAAGCGGGATTCATAGCTTCTGTAATCGTCAGGAGTAAGAACCTCTTTGCTCCAGGGCAGCGCTTCTGATACATCCTTTAACTTTACAGCCTCGATCACATCGGCGACAACTGCCGCTGCTGTCGGAAGCTTTCCGGCGCCGCGTCCGAAGAACATCAACTGGTCAACCACATTGCCGGTCACCATAACCGCATTAAAAACATCCTGAACACTGTACAGCGGATGGTCTGCACGGATTAAAAACGGCGCTACGATGCTTTCCATAGCTCCATCTGCCATCTTGCTGATTCCCAGAAGCTTGATGGACATGCCCAGCTCCTTCGCGTAAGCAAAATCCTCTGTTGTTACATGCGTAATACCTTCTGTATGAATATCGGTAAAGACCACCTTTCTTCCCATTGCTACAGAGGAAAGAATTGCAATCTTACGGCAGGCGTCATGACCTTCCACATCGGCAGAAGGATCTCTTTCAGCATAACCAAGAGCCTGCGCTTCTTTTAACGCTTCCTCAAAGCTGACACCCTTCTGACTCATCTCCGTCAGAATATAGTTCGTTGTACCATTTAAAATACCGGCGATTTCTGTTACCACATCGGGAGTCAGACAGGTATATAACGGACGGATGATCGGAATGCCGCCTCCCACGCTCGCCTCAAAAAAGAAATTACAGCTGTTTTCTCTTGCTGTTTCCATCAGCTCTGCGCCATATTCCGCTACCAGGGCTTTATTGGATGTAACCACACTCTTTCCCGCTTTCAGCATTGCCATTGCAAATGTATTTGCCGGCTCCACGCCTCCCATTGTTTCTACTACAACGGAAATTTCAGGATCCTGTGCGATTACCTGATAATCATGAACAATTTTCTCCTGAATCGGATCTCCCGGGAAATCACGTAAATCCAATACATATTTTACGCTTACTTCTTCTTCAGTTTTGGCCTGAATACTTTTCTGATTCATCGAAAGTGCTTCCACCACACCGCTTCCTATGGTTCCGTATCCCATAACTGCAATTTTTGCCATAGTGTTTTCTCCTTCATCATTCTCTGGATAATAATTTTAATTCGCAGATACCCTTAAGCTGTTCAAGATTGGACAGCATGTCCGAAATATCTGTACTGGATGACAATACATCCACGCTGATTGTCAGAGAAGCAACTCCATTAACCGGAATTGCCTGCAGAATCGTCAGAATATTTGCATCGTATTCTGCGATTACCGCAAGAACTGCTGACAACAGACCCGGAATATCTTCCATGATAATCATGAAAGTGATGGTTTTGCCCTGAAGATTTTCCCGAAACGGCATAATGTCGTCTTTGTATTTGTAATACGAACTTCTGCTGATTCCTACCTCATTCATTGCAGCTTGTACCGTCATATTTTTATCTGCCTCCAGAAGTCTTTTGGCTTCTACCACTTTTAAAAGGACCTCCGGAAGTGCTTTCTTTTTAACAATAAAGTAGTTGTTATTCTCTGTCATATATATCATCCTGCTTTTAGAAATTCCGTGTACAATGCACAAATGTATGCTCTGTACAGACACCAATTAACTATATCACATTTACCGACAGAGTTCAACACAATAAAAGAGAATCCTGACATGCAGGATTCTCCGTTTTTTACTCTGCTGTCTGCGCACCATTCTTTTTCCACTTCAGATAAGCGCTGATAAACGGATCGAGGGCGCCGTCTAATACTGCTTCTGCATTGCCGCTTTCACATCCTGTACGATGATCCTTCACCATTGTATAGGGCTGCATTACATAAGAACGGATCTGGCTTCCCCAGGCAATATCTTTAATATCGCCGCGGATATCTGACAGCTTCTCCGCATTCTCCTGCTGCTTCAAAAGCAAAAGCTTTGCCTTCAGCATCTGCATCGCCTTATCCTTATTCTGGAACTGGGAACGCTCATTCTGACAGGTTACCACAATATTGGTAGGGAGATGTGTGATACGGATCGCAGAAGATGTTTTGTTGATATGCTGTCCGCCCGCACCGCTGGAACGATACGTATCGATTCGCAGGTCATCATCATTGATCTCAATATCGATATCTTCTTTAATATCCGGCATGACATCACAGGAGACAAAGGAGGTCTGCCGTTTACCCGCCGCATTGAACGGCGAGATACGAACCAGACGATGAACACCTTTTTCCGCCTGCAGATAACCGTATGCATTTTCACCGTTCACCTGAATCGTAACGGATTTGATCCCGGCTTCATCTCCATCCAGATAATCCAGAACCTCTACCGAAAATCCGTGACGCTCTGCCCAGCGGCAGTACATACGGTAAAGCATACTTGCCCAGTCGCAGGATTCGGTTCCGCCAGCTCCTGCATGAAGAGTCAGAATTGCATTGTCTCTGTCATAATCACCGGTTAACAGCGTACTGATCCGCAGCTCTTCCAATTCCTCCTGAAACTTTTTCAATGCTTCTTCGATCTCGGGAATCAGAGATGCATCATTCTCCTCATAACCCATCTCCAGAAGGATCTGGATTTCCTCATACTGTCCTTCCAGATTCTCAATAGCCTCCACACTGTCCTTCAGGCTCTTCATCTCCTGAACGATCTGTGTGGATTTATCCGGATCAAGCCAGAAATCCGGCTCCTCCATATATTTTTCCAGCTCGACAATTCTGTCCTTTTTAGCTGCTAAGTTAAAGTGAATCCCTCACTTCGATTAATGGTTTGTCAAGGGTTGACAGAGTATATTTGAACTGATCCAGTTCAACCATTTTTATCACCTCTTTCATACTTGATAGATCGGGACTTCAGATCAAAAAAACTCCAAAGTCCCATCAGGCTACTTTCTTTCGCAGCGCTGTTTATTCGGCTACTTTCTTCCGCAACACTGTTTATATTTCTTTCCGGAACCACAGGGGCAGGGATCATTGGGATATACCTTTTTGCCCGCACGTTTCACAATTCTGGGACCGGCGGAATCATCCTTGTTGGTTCCCGTCACCTTCACTACCTGTGTCCGTTCTTCCTGACGTTTCGGCGTTACCGCGTACATGTGACGCACTGTTTCCTCCTGAATAGCAGCAGTCAGCGCTTCAAACATGTCAAATGCTGCCATCTTATACTCAATCAGAGGATCCTTCTGACCATAAGACTGCAGACCGATACCCTGACGCAGCTGAACCATATCATCAATATGATCCATCCACTTCATATCAATCGTACGAAGCAGGATAATACGTTCCACCTCACGCATCATCTCGGCATTGGGATATTCGGATTCTTTCAGCTCATACAGTCTGACAGCCTGTTCCTTCAGGCTCTGCTTCAGCTGGCCTGCATTCATGCGATTCAGTTCTTCCTGTGTAAAATTGATCTTCAGAGGAATGCACTGTCTGATCAGGCCGGAAAGCTCGACCATATTCCACTCTTCAGGCTCCTGCTCATCGGAAATACACATATCCACCGCATGGTCGATAATATCCTGGATCATGTTGATGATCACATCACGCATATTCTCGCCGTCAAGCACCTTGCGGCGCTCTGCATAAATGATTTCGCGCTGTTCATTGTTCACCTGATCGTATTCAAACAGATTTTTACGAACTGCAAAATGATTATGTTCAATCTTTTCCTGCGCTTTGCGTATAACATCGGACAAGGACTTATGTGTAATCTCTTCATCCTCCGCAGCAAGCTTGGAGAAAATGCCGATCATACGCTCAGAACCGAACAGACGCATCAGGTCATCCTCCAGGGAAATATAGAATCTGGATTCACCCGGATCACCCTGACGGCCGGAACGACCGCGCAGCTGGTTATCAATACGTCTTGATTCATGACGCTCTGTACCAAGGATCAGCAGACCGCCTGCAGCCTTTGCCTCTTCATCCAGCTTGATATCGGTACCACGGCCGGCCATATTGGTCGCAATCGTAATGGCGCCGTGAAGACCTGCGTTGGCAACGATCCTTGCTTCATGCTCATGCATCTTGGCATTCAGCACTTCCACATCCCGCAGACCCTTTTCATTGATCATACGGCGCAGAAGCTCCGTGTTCTGAATGGATATCGTACCAACCAGAACCGGACGTCCCTTTTCATGAGCTGCTACAACCTCGCGGACTACCGCACGGAATTTTTCCTTCTGTGTGGTGTAAACCGCATCTTCCCTGTCAATACGGATAACCGGTTTGTTGGTAGGAACCTCCACAACATCCATACCGTAAATATCCTGGAATTCCTTCGCCTCTGTCATGGCGGTACCGGTCATACCGGATTTCTTTGCAAACTTGTTAAAGAAGTTCTGGAATGTAATAGTAGCGATTGTTTTATTCTCCCGCTTGATCTTTACGCCTTCCTTCGCTTCAATTGCCTGATGCAGACCATCCGAATAACGGCGGCCGGGCATAATACGGCCTGTAAATTCATCAATGATCAGAACCTGGTCATCCTTTACAATATAATCATGTCCCTCATGCATCAGATTATGCGCACGCAGAGAGAGGATCATGTTGTGCTGTTTTTCCAGATTCTCCGGGTCTGCCAGGTTGTCAATACGAAAATACTGCTCTACCTTCTTTACACCGGCAGCTGTCAGTGTAACGATCTTATCCTTTTCATTCACTACGTAATCGCCGTCTTCATCCGCTTCCGGATCTTCATTCAGAAGCAGCTCCATCTTTGTCATCTCAGGACGGAAGGTTCCGCGTACCAGCTGTCTTGCAAGACGGTCGCACTGCTCATATAATTCAGAAGACTTGCTGCCCTGTCCGCTGATGATCAGAGGAGTTCTGGCTTCATCAATCAGAACAGAGTCCACCTCATCGATAATCGCATAATGCAGGTCACGCAGCACCAGGTCCTTTTTAAACAGAACCATATTGTCACGCAGATAGTCAAAACCAAGCTCATTGTTGGTTACATACGTAATATCACAGGCATACGCTTCACGGCGTTCTTCGCTGTTCATGCTGTTGAGAACCACGCCGACCGTCAGTCCCAGAAATCTGTGGATCTGACCCATCCACTCGGCATCTCGCTGCGCCAGGTAATCGTTGACCGTTACGATCTGAACCCCTTTTCCTTCCAGCGCATTCAGATACGCAGGAAGTGTGGAAACCAGCGTCTTACCTTCACCGGTCTTCATCTCGGCAATACGTCCCTGATGCAGGATGATTCCACCGATCAGCTGTACCGGATAATGCTCCATTCCCAGTACGCGGCGGCCTGCCTCTCTCACCACGGCAAACGCCTCAGGCAAGAGGTCATCAAGAGTTTCTCCTTTTGCAAGGCGCGCTTTAAATTCATCAGTCTTATCTCGAAGTGCTTCGTCTGACAAAGCCTCCATCTGAGGTTTGAGAGCAAGCACCTTATTAACAACAGGATTTATAAGTTTGAGCTCCCGCTCACTGTAGGTACCAAAAATTTTTGTAAATAATCCCATTATGAACCTCCAATAAAATTCATACGTCTGATTGTACCACTTAAATGGGCTGAATTCAACTATTTTCCCATTCCGGCAGACGCTTTCTGCCATTTCAGCCGTTATTTTCCCATTCCTCTCATCAGCCGTGTATTTCCCCGTTTTTTGACCAAATAGCAAAATGCACAATTTTTTTGCCGTTTTTTTTGTTCTTAAAACAGTCCAATTCCATTTATTCACATTCTGTGTATACCGCAATTTATAGTTATCCACATGTTTAACACAGCGTTTTTTGCCTAAAACTAAGTTATACACGGAGTTATCCACATTATCCACAATAAAACTATGGACATTTCCAGGTGGATATATCATGTCAATTACAAACATTCGTTTTGTACATATCTATGAAATGCATTTTTCCATTCAAAAATACATGAAAACACTTGACAGGTTTTTGCCTCACCGAGGATTCTGGTTATTTTTTATAGTTTTAATATTTTTGTGAAGATTCTGTCTCTTTACCTGCTAATAAATAAAAGTATCATGAATTTTCTGTAAATTCACACTTTTCTATTGAATTTCTCGCAGAATATGTTATACTATTATCAGACTTTATGATGATTGTCTGTACAATCTGATTTCTGTTGTATACAGTTTTTCTGCACGGCAGCGATTCATCATATAACACATTTTCTTTTGATTTTTTTGATATTTATCCACATTATCTGTCAAAAGCATCAGAAAGCTGTGTTAAATCTCATAGTCGAAGGAGCTGATTTTATGCGTTTTAACATTATCGGACGCAACATCGACGTAACTGAAGGTCTCAAGAGTGCTATTTATGAAAAGCTCGGAAAACTCGGAAAGTACTTCCAGCCCGATACTCCCATCAATGTCACACTGAGTGTCGAGAAGGACAGCCAGAAGATTGAAGTTACAATCCCCGTCAAAGGCAACATTATCCGTTCAGAGCAGGAAAGTACCGATATGTACGTTTCCATTGATCTGGTCGAGGAAATCATCGAACGTCAGCTGAAGAAGTACAAAACCAAACTGACAGATGCCAATAAAGGTGCGGTTTCTATCAGCGATTTTGCAGAATCTTATATAGAAGAAGATTTTGAAGAATCTGAAGAAATCCGGATCGAACGTACCAAGAGATTTGCTGTAAAGCCTATGGATCCCGAAGAAGCATGCATGCAGATGGAACTTCTGGGACATACCTTCTTCGTATTCAGAAGTGCTCTTACAGAAGAAATCAATGTTGTATATAAAAGAAAGAACGGTACTTACGGTTTGATCGAACCTGAGTATTAACATATACAGTAATTTCTTTACCGGCCGGTAATCAGCTGCCAGGCAGCCGGCCACCCATCAAAGAGTATTCCATTATGTACTTTTAAGTATCATACAACAGAGAGGCACGGTTTTTACCGTGTCTCTTTTTTATTACAAATTAATCGAAAAAAACGGCCGGAGTCTCAATGACTCTGACCGTTTTCTGTATTCATTAATGTAAATATGTAACGTACTTAACAGGTGTTCCGCAGTATCCGATTGAATCGATTGCGCAGTCACGACGTGAGTTTGCTTCATGACAGATCATGCCGCCGCCGATGTAGATTGCTACATGGTTGATACCGCCGTTTCCGTAGAATACCAGGTCACCAGGCTGAAGCTGGCTTCTGCTGATTGAACGTCCGCCGCCTGCCTGTGCAGATGAGCTGTGAGGTAAGCCGATACCATAAGCTGCATACAGAGCCATGGTAAAACCTGAACAGTCAGCGCCTGAGCTTAAGCTTGAACCGCCCCATACATAGGGAAGCCAGCCTGCATACTGCTGTGCCTTTGCTGCGATTGCTGCGCCGGTGCTGCTGTAAGAGCTTCCTGAACTGCTTGAGCTGGGTCTTCTGCTGGAAGAGCTTGAGCTTCCTGAATTTCTGGAGCTGCTTGAACTTCCTGAATTTCTGGAAGAGCTTGAACTATTGGAGCTGTTTGAGGAGCTTGAGCTATTGGAGCTTGATGAATTTCTTGCCGCTGCCGCCGCTGCTGCTGCTTCTGCTTCACGTCTTCTCAGTTCTTCCTGACGTTTCTGCTCTGCTTTTTCTTCTTCAATTGTAATTGCTTTTTTAAACTTTACATAAACCTTTGCATAATCTGCAGAGATATATCCTTTTACATCGCCCTTGCCATCTTCGCCTTCGCTGACCAGAACCTTGATAAATTCTTCACCGGATTTATTCTTGATATTCTCTTTCAGAACGGAATATCTTGAATTTTCTGCCAGCAGAGTTACGGTTGTACTCTTTGTGCTCGGTTTTTCACGAAGTCTTAATGTAGTAGCAGTTGTTTTACATAAAACGTTGCCAACCTTTTTCGCAATCTTTTCTGCTTTTTCGCCGGTTACGAAGTACTCAGCCTTCATATAACCTTTGGCTTTGCCGGATTCAATGTAATACCACTTGCCGTCTTCACCATCAACTGTCTTCAGAATAGTTGCTGCAGCATTGTCATAAATCTTAGCTACAACCTTGCTGTTTGTGTTCGGTTTCTTTCTGATATTAACGTAATTGCTTACCTGTGTAATTGCAACATTTTTATAAGGAGAAGCTTTCTTCTTAGCTGCTGTGGTCTTCTTTGAAGTTTCCTTCTTAGAAG
>JAUNPP010000081.1 GCA_030536685.1 Lachnospiraceae bacterium | reverse complement strand
TGATATATCTTAGCCGCTAGCAGCAAGAATTCCGATGGCATTCTCGAATTACTTACTCTCACTTATTCATTATCACTTATTCACTCTCATTTTAAAGCTTCATTCTCACTTTGCAGCTTTTTTTACAGAAACAGATTCCGTACTTTAAAATAGTTTCATAACCGTCTTCTATCAGCTCTGCATCGTAATGCTTTTCTTCCATCTGCCGCAAAGCCGCCTCACAGCCATCCTCCATCTGAGAAAATTTTTTCACATTTTTAAATTCCAGAATCACTGCCGGCTGTATTTCATCAAACGGTTTTAATATCAGATCAGAACGCCCTTCTCCACTTGCAAAATTAGAAAATATTTCATAGTTTTGAAGCGGCTTCAAAAGTCCCAGCATAAATCCATGATAAAAGCTTTCTTCCGTATCAAAAAATCCAATGCTTTCACGAAGCATCTGTTTGATGGAATCCTCCATCTGTACCGTATTCGCTGATAAAACAGCCTGATATAGCGGAAGCATATCCGTTGTTTTAACTTTATTCTCAAACCATGCTTTAATTGTATAACGGTAAATATAGCGAATTTCTTCATTGGGAATTGCAAGCCTCAGATAAATCATATCCTGTTTAAAATCCACCTCTGTCATCTTCAGATAACCTGTAAAAAACAGAAAATTCCACAGATTATCCTGCGTACTGTAAATGTCTTCATAGGTGATCTCCTCATGAACCGGTTTTATGATCGCATCCCCTGCAATCAGACTTTCCACTTCTTTTTTCACGACGGTATCCGCTTTTTCCACCATTTCCCGAATAATGCTGTTGGAAGAAGTGTTCGACCAGTATGGTTTGGGAAATGCATCTGTTTCATCTGCATAATTTAACACGCTCCACGGATTATAAACCTCTGTATCTCCAAATCGATAACCATCATACCACCTTTTCACCTCTTTAAAAGACCCGGATAATCCATAATACGTAAGCAGCGCCCTGACCTCAGCGGATGTAAATCCAAAATATTCTGCATAATCCCGATTCAAAACCGATATCAGCTTTAAATTATTCAAACCGGTGAAAATACTCTCTTTCCCGATTCTCAGACAGCCGGTAATCACCGCAAACGCCAGACTATCATTTGTCTTCAGCGCAGATTCAAACAGAGAGCGGATAAAAGCAATCATCTTACCATAAAATTGATGAAAATATGCATTTTCCAACGGGACATCATATTCATCAAGCAATATCACAACCTTCTGCTCATGATATTGTTTCAGACAGTCTGAAAGAAAAGCCAGCGCCGTTACATAGCGGCTGTACTCTGCCTTCTGCGACATAATAGAGCAATAGATTTCCTTATTGGACTGCAGAAGCTTATCAGAATGCAGTACATAACTATGTCTTTCAAATTCTTTTGCGATCTGCTCTACCAGACAATTATATGCCGTCTGAAAATCCGGCTGTTTTGCAGACTTTAATGAGAAGGAAATCACCGGATACTTTCCCATATGATGAATATACTCTTCACCAGCCTCCATAATCTTCTTTCCCTGGAAATAACATCCGTTATCCTGCTCATTCCCATCTCTGTCTGTTTCTTTTTCAAAAAAGGTCTTTATCATACTGAGTGCAAGCGTTTTGCCAAAACGACGCGGTCTGGTAAAAAGAGTCACCTTCCCTCCTTTATCCAGCAATTCCTTTATCAGTAATGTCTTATCCACATAATAATATGAGCCATTCAGAAAATCCTTATAATTCTCAATACCAATTGGAATCCGCAATCTTTTTGTCATCCTCTCACCTCATTTCATTTCTCTTCATGCGCTGTATTTAAAAAGATTATAATATCTTTACTTTCATATGTCAATATCTTTCTGCCAGCTGCCAAAGCACATTTTTTCTGCCAGCCGCCAAAGCACCGCCTGACAGCGCAGAATATCTGCGCACTCAACATATTCATTCGGTTTATGAGCCATTTCCAGATCTCCCGGTCCATAGGACATGCAATTATGGTTCCCAAGGATTCCCGCAATTACCGCGGTATCCGTATATCCCGGAAATGTGCTGATTACCGTATCTTTTCCGGTAATCTCATCCGCTGCGTCCTTTAAATTCAGCAAAAGAACAGAATCCGGATCTTTTTCCACCGGCGGACGGCTGCCGGTAATCACATACTCCGCATGACAGCCTTTTACGGTCTGACAGGCGTGAAAAAGCGCATTTTTTACCAGTATTTCCGCCTTTTCCGTATTCATCGGAGGAACAAGACGCATATCGATCCATGCCTTTGCCCGGTCAGGCACAACATAAGGCCGGTAGCCGCCCTCTATCTGTCCAAATGTAACCGTTGAACTGCCAAGATCTTCATGAGACGGACAAGCCAGAATCTCCCGGCGGATTTCACAGACCGCCTCAGAAATACAGGCAACCGCATCCGCCCCTTTCCACGGAGTTCCCGCATGAGCCGTAACGCCCTTTACTGTCATTTCAAACCAGGTACGCCCCTTATGCGCAACCTGAATCTGTCCATTGGTAGGCTCCATATCAAGAATCCAATCCTGTTTTGAAACCCAGCCCCTTTTAATAGCCGCCTCCGCACCGCGCATAAAATCCTCTTCATCCACCGTCCCGATAAACACAAACGGAAACTCAGGAAGAAACACTTCAACCGATTTTACATCCGGAATTTCAGCCGATTTTCCACCAAAACCTTCTGATATCTTCTCTGCCATCCCTGCAAACACCGTCATCGCACAGGCAAGCCCCGACTTCATATCACAGGCCCCGCGGCCATAAATCCTGCCCCCGCGATCCACAGCCCCAAACGGCGGCGTCAGCTCCGACCAGCCATCACCAGCAACCACCGTATCCATATGGCAGATAAAAACCAGCGCAGGCCCTTTTCGTCTCCCCTCAATCCGAGCCATCACATTAAAACGCCCCGGCAAAACCTCATCCCGCACCGTCTCAATCCCACGCCGCGCAAACCAATCACAAACAAACTCCGAAATCTCCCCCTCAAAAGCCCCCGGATCCGTACTATCAATCCCAACCAGCTCCCGAATCAACAAAACCGCATCTTCCATACCCAAAACTCCTTTTCACAAAAAAACATCCCACAAACCACCTATCAACCACAAATCAACCTCCCGCAAGTCAACCATCACTTACAAGTCACCATACCCCCATCACTCACAAACCACCAACT
Organism: Lachnospiraceae bacterium; assembly: GCA_030536685.1. GTDB lineage: Bacteria > Bacillota > Clostridia > Lachnospirales > Lachnospiraceae > TWA4. Next base: position 12,214 of record JAUNPP010000081.1, on the reverse strand, counting down.
CAACAGTCCAAACATCCAACACTCACAAATCAACCGCCACCCATCCCCCATGCAGCGCCCGGGGCATGACAGAAAATTATCTCAAAAACCAGCTTCAGCCATACGATACAAGTCCTGTAAGGGACCATTTGGCCATATATGGCCAGGTCCCCGAAGGACTTCGTATCGTATGGCTGAAGCGTCCCCTGGACACCAAATTTCTGTCCAGTCCCCAAACTGCAACTACTTACTTACTCAAATACTCATGAATCCCTTTCGCTCCTGCCTTTCCTGCTTCCATCGCAAGAATAACAGTTGCTGCGCCTGTTACAGCATCGCCGCCGGCAAATACGCCTTCACGGCTGGTCTGACCGGATTCGTCTGCTGTGATACATTTACGTTTATTGATTTCCAGTCCTTTTGTGGTATTGGAAATCAGAGGATTCGGGGAAGTTCCCAGAGACATGATTACGGTATCTGCTTCGATTTCGTAATCGGAACCGGAAATTTCCACAGGGCGTCTTCTGCCGGAAGCATCGGGCTCGCCCAGTTCCATTTTACGCACGGTTACGCCTCTTACCCAGCCGTTTTCATCCGTAAGGATTTCTACGGGGTTGGTAAGAAGATTGAAGATTACGCCTTCTTCTTTTGCATGGTGAACTTCTTCCACACGGGCGGGAAGCTCCGCTTCGCTTCGGCGGTATACGATATGAGTTTCCGCACCGAGACGAAGGGCTGTTCTTGCAGCATCCATCGCTACGTTGCCGCCGCCTACTACTACGACCTTTTTGCCTCTGGCAATCGGAGTGTCATAGTCGTCGCGGAATGCCTTCATCAGGTTATTTCTGGTCAGAAATTCATTTGCAGAGAATACGCCGTTGGCATTTTCACCGGGAATACCCATGAATTTGGGCAGACCTGCGCCGGAACCGATAAATACAGCCTGGAAGCCTTCTTCATCCATCAGTTCATCGATGGTAACGGACTTACCGATAATAACGTTGGTTTCGATTTTTACGCCCAGCTTGCGTACATTGTCGATTTCCGCCTGTACGACCTTCTGTTTGGGAAGACGGAATTCGGGAATACCGTAGGTCAGTACGCCGCCGGGTTCATGCAGAGCTTCAAAAATGGTTACTTCATATCCCATTTTCGCCAGATCTCCTGCGCAGGTAAGACCTGCGGGGCCGGAGCCGATAACTGCCACTTTTTTGCCGTTTGTAGTTTCAGGCGCCGCCGGAACAAATCCATGCTCTCTTGACCAGTCAGCTACAAAACGCTCCAATTTTCCAATTGAAATAGGTTCACCCTTTTTACCGCGGATACATTTGCCTTCACACTGGCTTTCCTGAGGGCAGACGCGGCCGCATACAGCGGGAAGTGCAGAGGACTGTGCAATGATCTTAGCTGCTTCTTCGAAATTTCCTTTTTCCACTTCTCCGATAAAAGCGGGAATGTTGATGGAAACGGGGCAGCCTGTGATACACTGTGCATTTTTCTTGCATTTGATGCAGCGCTCCGCCTCTTTCATGGCTTCTTCCATATTGTAGCCAAGGCATACTTCTTCAAAATTGGTCGCTCTGACCTTCGGATCCTGTTCTCTTACCGGTACTTTATTTAATACATCCTTTGCCATTATTCGTCACCTCCGCAATGTCCGCATCCGCCGTGATGAGTTGCACCTTCCTGTGCTTTCAGCATAGCGCGTCCTTCTTCTGTCTTATACATCTGCTGACGCTTCATCGCCTCATCAAAATTAACCAGATGTCCGTCAAATTCCGGTCCATCTACGCAGGCAAATTTAATTTCATCACCTACAGTCAGACGGCAGGCACCGCACATGCCCGTTCCATCCACCATAATAGGATTCATGCTGACAATCGTGGGGATTCCCAGTTCTTTTGTCAGAAGAGCTGTAAATTTCATCATAATCATAGGACCGATTGCAACGCAGACATCATACTGCTTGCCCTGGTTCTGAACAAGGTCTTTTACCACCTCAGTTACCATGCCCTTGCGGCAGTAGGAGCCGTCATCTGTTGTTATGTAAAGATTTCCTGCCACAGCACGCATTTCTTCTTCCAGAATCAGCATGTCTTTTGTCTTGGAGCCTACGATTACATCCGCTGCAATCCCATGCTCATGAAGCCATTTTACCTGAGGATAAACAGGAGCCGCACCTACGCCGCCTGCTACAAACAGGAATTTTTTCTGTTTTAAAGCTTCAATATCCTCTTCCACAAATTCAGAGGGACGTCCCAGAGGGCCTACAAAATCTTTAAATGCATCACCGGCCTTCAAAGCGGACATCTTTAAAGTAGATGCGCCTACGATCTGGAATACGATGGTAACGGTTCCTTTTTCTCTGTTATAATCGCAGATAGTTAACGGAATCCGTTCTCCCACCTCATCCATTTTTACAATCACAAATTCTCCTGGCTGACAGGCTCTTGCTGCTCTGGGAGCTTCCACTTCCATCAGATAGATCTTATCTGCCAGGCATTCTGCCTTCAATATCCTGTACATATGTTTTCCTCCTGTTATCTGCAATCTTCATAAGTACCCCGGGAAACATATTGTCCCAACCCGGTTTTGACCACCTGATGAGCCTCTACCACCGATTCTCCCCGCAAATAAACCTGTTCAATACGACCGGTTACCTCTTTTCCTTCAAAGGGAGCGTAATCCACATTCGTAATCTGGTCATCTGCGGAAATAATATCCTTTACCGACGGGTCAATCACCACAATATCCGCATCACTGCCTGGCGCGAGAACTCCTTTTCGGGGATAAAGACCGTAAAGCCTTGCCGGATTTTCGGCAAGGAGTCTGCACATCTGCGCTTCATCAAGGCGGCCTTTCACCACACCCTCAGAATACATCAGAATACCTCTTGTCTCCACACCGGGCATTCCTCCGGGAATTTTCGTAAAATCATCCATTCCCAGCGTTTTCTGCTCCAATGTAAAGCTGCAGTGATCAGTAGAAATTGTCTGGATCTCACCATCCTTCAGCCCCTGCCAAAGTCTTTCCTCATCGGCAGGAGTCCTTAAAGGGGGCGCGCAGACGTAACGGGAGCCTTCAAAGCCGGGAAGCCTGTACAGGCTGTCATCCATCAGAAGATACTGCGGACATGTCTCCACATAAACCTCCTGACCTCTTGCCCGTGCTTCCTCAATCATCTTCAGTCCCTCACGGGATGTCAGATGAACCACGATTACCGGCGCTCCGGCAATTTCTGCCAGGCGCAGCAGACGGCTGATCGCCTCTGCTTCCGCGGCAGCAGGTCTGGTTTCAGGGTGACTTGCCACTCCCATCCTTCCTGCAGCCTTTGCCTCCTCCTGCAAAGCAGCAATGACACCGCTGTTTTCACAGTGAACACCGGCAATTCCGTGAACCTTCTTTAAACGCTTTAAAATCTGATAAATCGTCTTATCATCTACCTGAGTATCGTAGGTCATATACAATTTAAAAGAAGTGACCCCGGCAGCGATCATATCATCAATTTCCCTGTCAAGCTCCTCATTCCATTCTGTAATGGACATATGAAAGCCATAATCACAGGAAGCTTTTCCATCCGCCTTTTTATGCCAGTTGCAAAGTCCTTCTTTCATGGTTTCCCCCGGATACTGGGTACCAAAATCAATCACAGTTGTGGTACCGCCGCGAAGCGCCGCCTTGGTACCGGTTTCAAAGTCATCTGCTGTTACTGTTCCTGCAACATGCAGATCGAAATGTGTATGAGCGTCAATAAAGCCCGGGAACAGAAGCTTTCCCTCCACGGATACCACACAGGCATCTTCACAGGAAAGCCCCTCTCCTATTTTGCTGATTTTTCCATTCTCTATCAGAATATCCGCAGGGCGGCATCCGTCGCCGGATACCACTCTGCCGCCGCGAAGTAATCGTTTCATACTAATAAGCCTCGTTGCTTTCTTTTTTATTTTCTCTTTCTGGCATAAGGTGTGTCTTCAAGAGGCAGGGAGGTTCTGAACCTTCCGTCATACCGGTAATATGCATTCTGCACAGCGGGCGCTGTGGGAATTGCGGTAATCTCGCCTACTCCAATTGCACCATAGGCAACGTCAATACCGGTTTTTTCCACAATAATGGACTGTACATCCGGTGTTTTGTCTGCTTTAAACAGTCCCAGCGTACCGAATTTGGAAAGCGGTTTACAGTTTTCAAGACGGTATTCTTCTGTCAGGGCATAGCCCAGTCCCATTACCACACCGCCTTCAATCTGTCCCTCTACGTTGCGGGGATTGACTGCTTTTCCGACATCATGAGCTGCCACAACCTTTTCCAGATTGCCGTTTTCATCCAGAAGCACAACCTGAGTTGCATATCCGTAGGCAACATGAGAAACCGGATTCGGTTTATCTGCGCCCATTTTATCGGTTTTTGCCAGATATTCTCCGAAGTATTCCTTTCCTTCCAGCTCTGCAAGCGTTTTGCCTGCATCCAGATCAGCGCGGATCTGCTCGGCAGCCCGTTTTGTTGCTTCGCCGGTTACAAGCGTCTGTCTGGAGCCTGAAGTTGTACCGGAATCCGGGGCCAGAGAAGTATTCGGCATACAGAATTTTACTTCATCAAGAGTAAGTCCTGTCACATCACAGATTCCCTGGATCAGAATGGTTCCCATTCCCTGTCCGATACAGGAAGCGCCTGTATGGATATGAACCTTGCCATCCTTTACCTCAAGACGGCAGCGTCCGAAATCGGGAAGTCCCACACCAACGCCTGCATTTTTCATAGCACAGGCAATTCCTGCATAAGGGCTGCTTTCAAATGCTCCCTTAACAGCAAACAAGGTTTCTGCAAGTCCGGTGGAAGGGTCTGCGATCTGACCATTCGGAAGCACCTGACCCGGTCTTATCGCATTGCGGTAACGGATTTCCCAAGGGGAAATTCCCACCATCTCTGCTAACAGATTCAGGTTGCATTCCGTAGCAAAACAGGTCTGGGTTACGCCGAAGCCGCGGAAAGCCCCCGCCGGCGGATTGTTGGTATAAACCGCTGTACCGTCAATATCAATTACCTGATAATTATAAGGGCCTGCTGCGTGGGTACATGCTCTCTGAAGTACGGGGCCTCCAAGAGAAGCGTATGCTCCGGTATCTGCTACTGCTACACATTTCATCGCGGTCAGGCGTCCATTTTCATCACACGCCGTCGTCATATCAATACTGAACGGATGACGTTTGGGATGAATCAGAATACTTTCCTGACGCGTTAACTTGCATTTTACCACACGTTTGGTCAAATATGCAACCAGTGCGGCGTGATGCTGTACGGTTACGTCTTCTTTTCCACCAAAACCGCCGCCTACCAGCTTGTTTTCCACAATAACCTTTGTTGTGGGGAGGCCTAATAAAAGAGCGGTTTCATGGCGTGTGTCATAGGTTCCCTGGTCACTGGAATAGATAAATACGCCGTCGTCAAATGGCATGGCAACTGCGCACTCCGGTTCCAGAAATGCATGTTCTGTCCACGGTGTTTCATAATGTCTTGTTACTTTATATTTAGACTCAGCGATCACCTTCTCCGCATTACCGCGTGTCAGACGCTCGTGACTTAACACGTTGCCGCCCTCATGCAGCGCAGGTGCGCCAAACGCCAGAGCTTCCTTGGGAGAGGTAATAGGAGTGAGCACCTCATAATCTACTTTTACCAGTTTTTTCGCCTGTTCCAGAATTTCAGGTGTTTCCGCTGCTACAATTGCAATTGCATCTCCCAGATAACGGGTGCATTCTCCCACGGGAATCATAGCGTCCCAATCCTGTTTCAGATGACCGACTTTTACCGATCCGGGAATATCCGCTGCTGTCAGAACACAGACAACTCCTTCAAGCGCTTTGGCTTCTTCCGTATGGATTGCCAGAACTCTGGCACGGGGATATTCCGCGCGGACTGCGCTGGCATGAATCATATCGGGAAGTTCCACATCATCACAGTATTCGCCTGTTCCCAGTACCTTGCCCGCTGCGTCAATTCGATGCATATTGTGGCCTACCCAGGGTTTGCTGTCTGCATCCGCAGGGTTTACTCCCTCCCGCAGAAGCTTTGCCGCCAGCATAATTCCATCAATAATCTTTTTGTAGCCGGTACAGCGGCAGATATTATTGCGGATTGCATGTGCCGTTTCCAGTCTTGTCGGATTCGGGTTCTGATCGATCAGAGCCTTTCCGCACATAACCATACCCGGAATACAGAAACCGCACTGAACTGCGCCTGCTTCACCAAATGCATATACAAAAACATCTTTTTCCCGCTGCGACAGTCCCTCTACTGTTAAAACATGACTGTTTTCAAATTTTTTAATCTTCTGCACGCAGGATTTTACCGTCTTACCATCCACGATCACGGTACAGGTTCCGCACGCGCCCTGGCTGCATCCGTCCTTTACTGATTTTAAATGAAAATCATTTCTCAGGACATCCATTAACTTCCGTTCAGAATCCACTTCAACCTGGGTTCCGTTTATCCATAATTTACACATATCACCCATTGAATTCTCCTTTCACACATGAAAAATGCCACTGTACAGTATCCGGCATTTCAGTCAGATTCCCTATTCAATCTGCTGCAAGGCATATGCCGGACCCGGCATAACACCTGATATGTACAGTGACATTCTATTTCCCATTGTATTTCTCTATTTATATTTCTCTATTTATTATAATAAGTAGCTGTAATCTCTGATCACAGTGTCGATCAGCTCGCACAGTCCGAACGGAATTTCAGATTTTTCGCCCTTTCTGTAATCGAGAACCTGAGCACCCAGGCGAACCTTACATACGCCGTTTGCACGGTCAAGCACGGTAAAGCCCTGATTTTTGCTGTTTTCCATATCTGCTTCATTTGCAAATAAGGTGAATTTATCCAGATACGGTGCGCTTGCGTAAGGACAGAAGCTCTTACAGTTACCGCATTCGTTACACATTTTATCCACATGGATTACCTGATGCATGGAAACGCCAGGAACTTTGATGGATACATTTGCACGGTTCGGACAAACCTCCACGCAGTTTTCACAGACAACGGAACAAGCCAGACAGCGGCTGCTTTCTGCTGCTTCGCTTTCTTCTGCCAGAATTGCTTTCTTTGCATAGATTGCTTCTTCTTTAACATCTGCTTCTGTATCGGAAACAATTTTTTTGCCAAGGATTGCGGATGCAGCCAGCTGTGCATCGCGAATGCCTTCTACTACGGTTGCGGGACCGAAAACGCCATCACCAGCTACGTATACGCCGGCTGCGGAAGTTTCCAGAGTATCTCTTCTTACGCGGACACGTCCTCTTTCATCCAGTTCAATGCCGTTTGCACGATAGAATGCACCGGGAACTTTTTCACCAACTGCTGCGATTACAGTATCAGCATCTACAGTTGTCATCTCGCCTGTAGGAACAACGCCTCTTCTGCCGCTTGCATCTGCTTCGCCAAGTACCATCTTTTCACAAACCAGAACACCATTTTCCAGTTTTACAGGTGATAACAGCTCTGCAAATTCCACGCCGTCTGCAATTGCCATTTCCAGTTCTTCTGCATCTGCGGGCATGTAGCGTTTTGTTCTTCTGTAAACCAGAGAAACTTTTTCTACGCCGTTTGTACGTTTTGCTGCTCTTGCAGTATCCATTGCGGTATTTCCGCCGCCGATTACTACAACGTTCTTTCCAAGATCAACGTTTCCGTCTTTTGCCTTAAATTCTGCCAGGAAATCCAGTGCGTTCACGGTTTCGCCTGCTTCAAGCTTCAGCACGCCGGGTTCGGAAGCGCCAACTGCCAGAACGACTGCATCGTAAACCTTCTTCAGATCGGTAACGGATTCAATGTTAGCGCCTGTAACGATCTGAACGCCCATTGCTTCGATAATCGCTGCATCATTGTCGATAGCGGTTTCCGCAATACGGAATCCCGGGATCACACGGCGTACTACACCGCCTAATTTATCTTCTTTTTCAAGTAATGTAACCTTTGCGCCTTCTCTTGCAAGGAAATAAGCTGCTGCCATACCAGCGGGGCCGCCGCCTACTACAGCAACCTTTTTGCCGTTTGCTTCAGGTTTTACCAGTTCTGCCATCACCTCTGCGTATCCGCCTTCTGCTGCTTTCAGCTTGGTTCCACGGATATTTACGGGGCTTTCATAGAAGTTTCTGGTACATTTGCTCATACAGTTATGCGCACAGATTGTACCTGTGATGAAAGGAAGCGGGTTCTTCTCCAGGATTACCTTTAAAGCTTCTTTCATCTTGCCTTCGCCTGCCAGCTGTACATAAGCTGTGATATCCTGATGGATCGGGCAGCCTTCCTTACAGGGTGCAACGAAGCAGTTTAACAGCGGAACGGGCTCTTTCATCTTTCTTGACGGCAGAGGTTTCACCGGTTTTACGTGATGCTTATCTGTTTTCGCAGCTTCGATCAGAGCTTCTACGCCCTTCTCGTTCACACCTGTAAATTCTTCTGTTTCTTTTGCAGCAAAAACTTCTGCAATTTGAGTCAGTCTCTGATATCCGCCGGGTTTTAACATATTGGTTGCCATTGTAATCGGCCAGATACCGTTGTCTGCGATTTTTTCGATATTAAAGTAGTCAGCGCCGCCGGAATAAGAAATTCTCAGTTTGCCGTCAAAGTCTGCTGCCAGACGTTTTGCAACAGATAAAGATAATGCATACAGAGATTTACCTGACATATACATTTCTTCACTGGGAAGCTCATTGGCTTTTACGTCAACCGGGAAGGTATTGGTAATCTTCACGCCAAATTCCAGAGCCTTTTCATCAGCCAGCTTCTGCAGACGGTGAAGCATCGGAACAGCATCGCTGTACTGTAAATCGTCTTTGAAGTGGAAATCGCCGAATGCTACATAATCATAGCCCATTTCATCCATCTTTGCTCTTGCATATTCGTAGCCTAACAGAGTCGGGTTGCATTTAATAAAGGTATGTACATGTTTTTCTGTCAGCAGATAGCTTGCAATGCGCTCAATTTCCTGAGGCGGGCAGCCGTGAAGAGTTGACAGAGTTGCACTGTTGCAGACCTCTGCGGGAATTGCTTCCACGTCCTCTGCTGTAACATGTTCAAACCGGTTCAGGTTTTCCAGCAGCCAGCTCTTGCATTCCTTGAAAATCGGTGTTTCAGATGCATCCTTCAGACCTTCGATAAAACGGTCGATTTTTTCTGTCTGAATACCCGCCAGATCATAACCAACGCTCATATTGAACTGGAAGCCGTCTACTGCGCCAAGTCCCCATTCTTTTGCCATGAATTTCAGAACAAACCATGATTTTACATATTCATCAAATGCCTGGGGAACATATAATTCTGTAGACCATTCGCAGTTGTAGCATTCATCATCTGCCAGAATACAGGGTTTGCTGACGGGAAGATCCTCGCCATCTAAGATCTGTACTGTTTTCAGTTCGAAGAAACGGCTGCCTGCATAATAAGAAGCAATAATATTCTGCGCCAGCTGTGTGTGAGGGCCTGCTGCAGGTCCGAAAGGTGTTTCCATCTTTCTTCCGAAAACGGTATAATACTTTTCGGGATCTGCCTTATAAGCACGTTTCAGTCCGAAAACAGTTCCTTTTTTATGTTCTTCCAGAATCCAGTTCATCAATTCGCCAAAAGGGATGGGTGTCATACGATCGCTCATTTTAATATCCTCCGTTTATACAGATTTCTCTCTGTTTTAATGTGTTGTCGTTTTAACAGATTTCTCTCTGTTTTAATGTGTTATCGTTTTAATCAGTTATTCTGTTTTTTATAATTCAACTCTTTAACCGTTAATGGAGTTCCACAGCTTCACTGCTTCCGCTCTTACGTCTGCCATTGCCTTTTCTTCATCAATACCGATCAGCTCGCGGTCCTTCATCAGAACCTTTCCGTTACAGATGGTCGTTACTACGCTGCGGCCTGTCATTCCAAATAAAATGTGTCCGTTGATATTGGAAGCATCCATGGGAGTTCTGGGAATATAATCGGTAACGATCACATCCGCTGCTGCGCCCGGCTTCAGTACGCCAAGCTGTTTCCTGAAATAACGGTTTGCAATCTGTGCATTGCCTTCAAATAACATCTGAGGTACTTCGCCCCATGCTGCAGTGGCATCGCAGAGATGATGTTTGTGCAGAACGTTCGCTACCTTATAAGATTCCAGAACATCGTGGGTGTAACCGTCTGTACCAAGACCGGTCAGAACACCGTGATGAACGATTTCCATTGTAGGCGGGCATCCGCAGGCATTGCCCATATTGGATTCAGGGTTATGTACTACCATGGTGTTGGTTTCCTTTAACAGCTCCATCTCATGCTTATTTACATAAATGCAATGAGCGGTCAGAGTTTTTTCTCCCAGAACGCCGCAGTCCATCAGACGGTCGAGAATCCGTTTTCCATGATTTTTCAGGCAGTGATGCAGATCTTCAATACCTTCTGCCACATGGATATGATATCCAACCTCTGCCGGTTTGCTTGCCGCGCACAGTTCCATTGTCTTATCGGAAATGGTAAAGGATGCATGCATGCCCATCATACCGGCTACCATATCGGAATCATCTGCCAGAGCCTTCTTAATGAAGCGTTCATTCTCACGAACCGATGCACGGGCTTTTTCTTCACCGTCACGGTCGGATACTTCATAACAAAGACAGGTTCTTACACCCAGCTCTTTCGCAGCCTCTTCGATTGCATCCAGACTGCCATCGATGGAGCCGAAGCTTGCATGATGGTCAAATACGGTTGTAACGCCGTTCTTGATCGCATCAATATAAGTAGTCATCGCAGACTGCTTTGTCTGCTCCAGTGTCAGATGGCGGTCGATTGTCCACCACATTCCATCCAGAATGTCTAAAAATCCATTGGGATTGTATCCGTTGATGCTGAGTCCCCGTGCCATCGCACTGTAAATATGCTCATGTGTATTAATGAAAGCGGGCATGATCACGCCGCCCCTCGCATCAATAAACTCCGCATCAGGGTATTTCTGCTTCATTTCTTCCAGGGTTCCCACTTCTTTTACAGAAGTTCCTTCTAATACAACCGCTCCATTCTCATAAAAAGGATTTGCCGCATCTCTTGTTACCAGACGTCCGTTACCAATCATCTTCATAGCCATAATGTTCCTCACTTTCCTGCCATTCGTTCACATAATAATTGTTTTAAATTTCTAAACTTTTTCGACTGTTCTAACTGCAGATAATCTAAATATTTTTTAGCTATTGTTCTTAATAAATATTTTATTCGATCAAATTATTTATTAATATTCCGTGCTGTCTAAAAAAAATTCAGATGCGTTATTGTATCGGCAAAAGTACATTTCATAATGTTTTTGCACAAATACCTGTCTGTTGAATCCATAATAACATTATTCTTGCATAAATGCAAGCGAAAAAGAAAAAAAATTAGATAATCTAAATTTTTTTAATAAAAGTACTTGCAAAAAATTATTTTTGTGTTATTATGGAGTCAAGCAAAGGAAAAATCAAAAAAAGTTTTAGATAATCATTTCAAACTTCAGTTTTCCTTTCGAACAGAACAGGAGGATCAGCTATGAGTTATCCATTAACAGTTCTGAAACAGATTGCTGACGGTCTGGCAAAGCAGTTCGGCTCCGAATGTGAAATTGTAATTCACGATTTAAAAACCGAACATCTGGAAAACTCCATTGTTTATATCGTCAATGGTCATGTTTCAGCAAGAAAAGCCGGTGATGGTCCTTCCAGCGCCGTCTGGGACGCATTGGATCTCCTTCGCAAAGATCCAAACGGTCTGAAAGACCATCTGGCGTATCTGACAAGAACAGCTGAAGGAAAGATTCTGAAATCAAGTACCATGTACATAAAAGATGAAACAGGAACACTTCGTTATCTGTTTGCCATCAATTATGATATAACCGGACTTCTTACTTTTGATTCCGCGATCAGATCGATCACAGAAACGGTCTCAGCAGACCCCGGTCTCATACCGGAGCCGATCGTTACCAATGTAAACGACTTGCTGGATCATCTGATTGAACGCTCTGTTGCCCTTATCGGAAAATCTCCCGAGCATATGAATAAGGAAGAGAAAATAGCCGCTATCCGTTTTCTCAACGATTCCGGTGCTTTCCTTATTACAAAGTCCGGGGATAAAATTTCCCAGTATTTTGGGATTTCCAAGTTTACCATGTACAACTACATGGATACAAAAAAACAATAATTTGCCATGTACAGATACACGGATACCCAAAAACAGT
>JAUNPP010000242.1 GCA_030536685.1 Lachnospiraceae bacterium | reverse complement strand
CCCGAGTTTGCCACTTACCATAACCAACAAAATTAAATTTTTCCTTATTTCGCAAGGTTTTACTTGCTTTTTTTATTGTTTTATTGTATAATTATTTTGTAGGTATATCGTTATATCCGGAGGCTCATATGTTCATTGAAAAAATCATCAACAATGGTAAACCATATCTTCGCCTTGTCCATGCTGTTCGCAAACCGAATAAAAATGGAGATATGGTTTCTTCAAAAAAAGTTTTACTTAACATTGGTCCGTTAGACCGATTTGACGACGGTAAGCCAGAGTATCTGGATCGTTTGAAAAAATCTTTTAAGGCTGGTACTCCCCTCATCCCTGAACTCATCCCTTTCTGCGGCGAACAGCATCCGGCAGAAAGTTACCACATTACTTTCAATGAGGGCAGCCCTGACTGTTTCGGACATCCTCTCCTTTTTTCGCATTTGTTCCTTGAAAGAATTCTGGAGGAATTGGGATTGAACACATTTTTTTCCTCCTATAAAGGCTTTACAAAACTTCAATATGATGTGTATGGTTTTGCAAAACTGCTTATTTTCGGCAGGCTGCTTAATCCCGCTTCCAAATACGCTACCATCAAACAGAATACCGATTATTACGAGCCAATCCTGGCTGATGGTTTTAATCCGGACAATGTCTATGATACACTGGATTTCATTTCTGTGAATAAAGATAAGATTATCCGACGGATTAATACGAATCTTACCAAAAAAGCCGGTCGGTCTCCGGATATCGTTTATTATGACGTGACAAACTTTTATTATGAAATCGAAGAACCGGATGCTGATATCCTGAATGAAGACGGCACGGTTCTGGAAACAGGCATCCGCAAGTTCGGAGTATGCAAGGAGGAGAGAAAACTTCCGATTGTCCAGATGGGACTATTTATGGATGACAATGGCATTCCGATTGCCATTGAAACATTTCCGGGAAATACCCTCGACCACCTTACTTTACGCCCTGCTTTAAAGAAAAATATCGATGATCTTGATCTTGCACGATTTATTCTGATTGCCGACCGTGGCATATGCAGCTACATGAATCTTCTTCATGTTACAGATTGTGGCAATGGATATATTGTTTCAAAAAGCTTGCTCAAAAGCACAAAAAGCGAACAGGAATGGGCTTATTCGGATGAAGGTTATCTCTCAGTAAATGAAGATTTCAAATATAAGTCCTGTATCATAAAACGTTCCGTAAAGGATGAAAATGGCGCCTCCCGTACTCTCGAAGAAAAGGTGGTTGTTTATTGGAGCAGAAAATTCCAGTTCAAAAGCGAACGTGAAAACAAAAAATTCCTGGATTTTTTAAAAAAGCTGGAGGAAACACCGGAAAATTTCCGCATTACGGCACTGGAATCCAAGAACCTGCGTAAATTTCTCAAAAAAGACTATGTCAATCAAAAAACCGGCGAAATCGTTAATTCCAATGACATCAAGGCATTTATAGACTTTGACAAGGTCGCAGAATACAGAAAGAGTATGGGGTATTATCAGATTGTCACATCTGAATTGAATCTGGAACCATTAGAAGTGATTGATAAATATCACGGATTGACCCAGATTGAAGATCAGTTTCGTGTTATGAAGGGAAATCTGGATACCAGACCATTGTATGTCCGTACCAGAGAGCATATAGAAGCACATCTTCTTATCTGTATGATTGCGCTCATCATGCTTCGAATCATTCAGAAACGCATTATTAAATCCGGACAAATTGACCTGAATCCAGATGCCTATTGGAGTACCGGTCTGAACGGAGCGCGGATTCAAACTGCATTAAATAAATGGAAAGTAGATTGTTTATCTGACAATCTGTACCGTTTTATGGATGTAGATGACCCGGATTTAAAGCTGATTTTAGAAGCTTTTGCTATTAAAATACCAGCTAAGTTATACCGGCGGGCAGAGTTGAAAACTATAAAAACCGAAACAAAGATTTTCATATAGGCACATAAAAGTAGGTACATAATCTCAAAAAACGGAACACGGCATAAAACAAGGGAATATCCCCTATTTGCAAGCGAAATGGAGTCCAGACGGGCTCCATTTCTGCCTTATCAAGTGGCAAACTCGGGTTATAACACAGCAAAAGGAAAAATCAAGAGCGGAACAAAGAAAGAGCCAGGAAATTATTTTCATATTTCCCGGCTCGGCTCCAGCGCATGCTTCTGGGCTCCCGCCTATCGGGCGCCCAGAAGCTCCGAAAGCTGCTCCAGCACACCGTTCCCTCCGT
>JAUNPP010000080.1 GCA_030536685.1 Lachnospiraceae bacterium | reverse complement strand
AGATATTTACAGGATTTACGAAAAAACGGAGGTTATTTATGGAATTTACGAAAAAAAGCGGATGTGCAGATAAAATTCGGTGCGTCTGCCGAAAGGGGGCTGCTTCATGATGTGGCAATGGTTATTTGCATTGGTTTATGCAGTTACATCAGGTGCAGAATTTTTAGTACCTTACAAAAAGCGTGTTATTCCTGAATTTTTAACCTCCGGTGTGGTTCTGACAGTGGTGTTTTTTTGGCTTTTTAATGCACATAACGAATATGCAATGTTGATTTCTATTTTAACGTTCCGATTTGTAATTCTTATTGGGGAGCTTATACACAAAGCAGGTTTATCGCCGTTTTATCGGACTGTAAACTGCCTTTCCATAGACGCTTCCTTTTTGCTTTTACGGTTTGGGGAGATATTCTGGCAATATATGCTTCTTTCCTATCTTATTCTTTTTTGTCTTGTCTGTTTGACTCCGTATTTCAAAAGCCGCAGTATCAGTATGGATTTTATACTGAATATGAATAACAGACCCATTGCGAAATCTGCGGCTGCCTTTCTGCCGCTTATTTCGGTGTGTCTTTCTATTGTTACGTTTTTTTTCCTTCGCAGCGAAAGCGACAGGGTTTTGGCGTTTAGTTTTGTTCTTCTTCTGCTGTTTTCAGTTTCAATTCTGCTTTTACAGGAATTTCTTCTGCAGGCTTTGCGTCTGAGGGAGCTAAACAGGGCGATGGAGGACTGGCAGATCGGGGCGAGGGATTATATGAACACCATTCGTACCCAGCGCCATGATTTCAATATTCATCTTCATGCCATTTCAGGACTGATTTCGGGCGGTGACTTTACTGCCTGTCAAAGCTATATTCAAAAACTGGTTGATGAGGCAAATGATATCAATGAACTTATGCCGGTTTATGATTCAGCGATAGGCTCGATGCTGGCTGAGATGCGAAAGAAAGCCCGCCGGAAAGGAACGGATATTCATTATGACATAAAATACAATATGAAATATATTTTGTGCAGTACTTATGAATGTAATAAGATCATCGGCAATTTAATACGCAACGCAATTGACGCAGTAAAGAGTGAGGAAGATAAATTATACGGCATATATGTTTCTGTTATAAAACGGCATGGAAATACCGTTATCATCGTGGAAAACCGATGTGAAAAAGAGCCGGATGAAATGGAAAGCATATTCGATCCCGGCTACACTACGAAAAAAGGACATGAAGGGCTTGGTCTTGCCATGGTGGAAAAAACACTGACGAGATATGGCGGTAAGATCCATGTGGATATGTACGACAGGATTATTCGTTTTGTGGTGCACATACCAAATAAATTTACACAGGAGGAAGAGTGATGTTTCATACAGTTATCGTAGATGATGATCCCAATTCTGTCAACGCCGCTAAAGAGGCGCTGAAACCTCATGCGGATATTGATGTAATCGCAGCATTTCAGAACAGCCCTGATTTTTTCTCCTTTGCTGAGCATCATGCGGTAGATCTTGTTTTTTTGGATATTGAGTTAGAACGGGAGACCGGATTTGATATTGCAGAAAAAATCAGTAAAAAGTACCCCGATATCTGTATTATATTTTTGACCGGTCATGCAAGCTATGCTATCGACAGCTACGATTTTCAGCCGCTGTTCTTTCTTACGAAGCCCATTAGCAATGATAAGTTAAAGAAGGCATTGGATGTATTTCGTTCCAAAAACAAAGCCGGTTCTTTCAGGACAAATGCTAAACTGATGTTTAAATGTCACAACAGTTATAAAATGCTTGAGGTATCAAAAATAGATTATATAGAACGCCGGGCGAGAAAAAACATTGTGGTATGCGGTAAAGAAGAATTTAAAATTGCTTATTATACCATGACGGAACTGATGGAGATGGTGGGAAAATACGGATTTTTTATGTGCCATCAGTCTTATATTGTTGCCCTTTCCAAAATTGATGAGATATTTGACGAAAGGAAACAGCTCTATGCCATTCGTATCAAAAAATCAGGAAAAATCATCCCCGTCAGCAGAAATCACTATGAAGAACTGAGAAAACTGACGCAAAGAGTTACTGAAGAGCAGATTTAACGCATAATAAACAAGAAGCCATGCACAATAGACAAGCTATATTGTGTATGGCTTTTTTCTTTAGTATACTAAAGTCACATGATCTAATGATAAAGGAGTTTCCTATGATTGAACATAAAAACAAGAAAAAAATCTCGGCGCTTGCTCAGGAAAAAGGGACATGGAAACGATTTCTCAAGCTTGTTGCAAAGTCCCATCTGCCCTATGTTTTGATCGTTTTATATGTTATCGCTGATCTTTTGCTTATTAATGTCGGTATAAGCGAAACGGATGTTACTGCACAGCTTTTTGCCGGGGATACCAGCGTTGGATTAATTATGCGGCTTGTAACGGTCATGATCATTAACATAGCGCTTGCCAATCTTGTCGTGCTTTTGCGCCAGCTTACCGATACTCGAATTAAAAGAAACGCAAGGCTTTCTGTATGGAATAAGCTGCTGCACATCCCCATGTCATTTTTTAAGGATGAAGGGCCTCAGGAGGCGATTACCCGTGTGGTTAATAATGCAAGTGCGGTCGGCACAACGCTGATTCTGGTTGTTATTCCACTTGCCACATCGGCTTATGGCATTATTGCTTCACTCCTTAAGGTGTTCAGTTATGATCCTCGGCTTTCAGCAATCCTTCTTGCATTCGTTCCTGTAAATATTTTTCTTGCATTTGTTACAGGGCGTCTGAAACGCAGCGTTTCCAGGGATGGTACCGATGTAACGGCATTGCTTACAAAACATATTTCCGAGCTGATTACCAATATACCTCTTGCAAAAGCATTCCACAAAGAAAAGTATGAGGAAGAACGTGGAAATAAAGAGTTTGACGAGCTTTACAAAATCAATATTCGTTCAGGTTGGATCGATAAAGTCGGCGAGCTTGCTTTCTCGGTTTCCGATCTGCTGCAAACGATCGTAATCGTTGTTTTAGGCGTTATTCTTTTGCGCAATGAGAGTATAACAAGAAGAGCGTGGGTATCATTTTTTATGTTCTCATCCGTTGTTGCGGGACATGTGCAAAACCTTATTGTGTATTGGCATAACAGCAAGAATATTCAGGGTATTATCGCACGTGCGGCGGAAATCATGGATGCAGAAACCGAGGATAGCAGAGAGGATAGCGGTGAAGATAGCGGTGAAGGCAGCGGTACGCTGGACGCTGCAGGTATTTCGGGCGATATTAAAGTTTCAGGCGTCGCGTTCTCCTATGACGAAGATAAACCGATTCTTTCCGATATCACCTGTACCTTTGAAGAAGGCAGAATCACTGCGCTGATTGGCAAAAGCGGAAGCGGTAAGACAACGCTTGTCAATTTGATCGACCGCATTTACGAACCGGATGCAGGTGAAATTACGATAGGCGAAACCGGTATTAAAGAGTATGATATCTGGTCATACCGTAAGCAATTTGCCGTAGTGCCTCAAAATGTTATGCTTTTTTCAGGCAGTATTCGTGAAAACATCTGCTTTGGTCCTGGCCGTGATATGGATGATAGAGAAATGTCTGATATTATCCATAAGGTTGGACTTGACGTGCTGATAAATGATCTGCCCGAGGGCATTGAAACCGATATTGGCGAGCGCGGCGAACGTCTTTCAGGCGGTCAAAAACAGAAAATTGCAATTGCCCGTATGATTCTCTCCGGGGCAAACTATATCATTCTGGATGAATCTGCCGCATCGATGGACACGGTATCGGTTGGGGAGATACGTGAACTGTTGAAAACGCATTTGAAGGGTAAAACCGTTATTATGATAGCGCACGGGCCGAGGCTTCTTTCTCTTGCGGACAACGCTGTTGTGATTGATAACGGAAGCGTCGCCGCCTGCGGCAGTATGCAGGATGTATGTAAAAAGAACGCATTTTGCCGTGCGGTTATGAAAGGAGCGGCTGAAGATGAAGCGTGAATCGCAAAAAGGCGTCTGGAAACGCACATTTAATATATTTCGTCAGTTTGAAATTCCATATGTGCTGTTCCTTCTCTATTTTCTTTTAAGTATTGTTTCCACTAAAGTCGGACTTTTGTACCTGCCTTATTACAGCAAAATGCAGACCGGCGAGATCGGTGAAATGAGTACGCTTTGGGGCTTTATCGGTTTTATGCTCTTAAGCCTGGTCGTAGGGATGTGCGAGGTGATTCCTCAGTTTTATGCGGAAAGCCAGGTGACAAGAAATCTTCAGAAAAAGCTCTTTTACAAGGTGCTTCATCTGCCTGTTAAGGATTTTGAGCAGGAAACGCCATCGGAGCTTATCTCTCGTGTTACGTTCGACAGTGAGCTTGCAAACAGCATAATTGCATCCATTCTCGGATTCCTTTCCGGCTTTGCTACTATGTGGATGATGCTTTCTGATATGTCTGCCATCAACAGTGTGCTCGGATTTATCCTGATACCGATTTTTATCTATATTTTGATTACAGTGTGGGTAGACGGTAAAATAGGCTTTTTGACCAGACGGCGGCTGCGTCTTGCTATGTCGCAGACAACGGCGTTTTTCTCAGAGCATATGCCGAATCTGCTGAATATCAAGCAGCTGGGGGCAGAGGAAGATGAGAAAAAGCGCGGCAAAGAAGCTATTGAAATTATGTATAAAGCAGATTTATACGATATTTTTCTTGGGATGATCACCACCTTCTTCTCCGGTTCAACAAACACGATCATTGCCATTTTAGTTTTTGTATTTGGCGCAAAGGCTGTTCGTGAAGGTGCAATGGATGTAACAGGTCTTGCACAGTTTTATCAATTGATCCTTCTTGCATACGGTGCAATCGAAGGGATTCCAAGCCTTTACACCTCACTTATGTGTTCCAATGGCGAGCTTTACTATGTAGGAAAACTGATGGCAAGCGAAGAGGAACAGTATGAACGCAAGGTGGAAATGCCTCTCGTTGATGAAGATATTCATTTTGAAAATGTCAGCTTTGCTTATGACGAAGAAAACACCCTGGAAAATGTCAGCTGTACGATTCCGGGCGGTAAAAAAACTGCTATTGCAGGACTGAACGGAAGCGGAAAAACCACAATGCTTAAATTGATCGAGCGATTTTACAAGGTGAGCAGCGGAACGATCCGTTATGGCGAAACTTCAGTGGAGGACATTCATTTAGGGCAGTGGAGACAAAATTTCGGTTATGTTTTGCAAAAGCCCCGTTTATTTGATGCTTCCATTCGGGAAAACATAGTGTACGGCATTGAGCGCGAAGTCAGCGAGGAGGAAGTTATTACAGCAGCTAAAAAGGCCTGTGCCTGGGATTTTATTGAAAAAATCCCCGAGGGACTGGATTTTGTGGTTGGCGATAACGGCTGCAGGCTTTCTCAGGGGGAAAAACAGCGCATTGCCATTGCACGTGCCATTTTGGTGGACCCGGCCTATCTGCTGCTTGATGAAGCGACAAGCAATGTTGACGTTGAGTCAAAAGCCATTATAGATAAAGCTCTGTCAGCCTTAATGAAAGGAAGAACGACGGTGTTTATCTCTCATGACCCGCAGGAAATTAAGACAGCCGACCACGTTATCGTACTTAATAATAAATCCGTTGAGGCGCAGGGCACGGCAGAGGAAATCGCGGGCACAAGCGCTACGCTTGAAAAAATACTGACAGGAGGTACCGCATGAAATCAAGGGTACTTGAATTATACGATTATAAAGACATAGAGCTTGAAAAAGAGGATACTGTAGAGGGCGTTAAGGCTCAGGTAGAGTCGCTTGTTTTCTCTATCACCAGACATTACAAAACAAAAGTACCTGCAGAAAGCGTTGAGCCAGGTGATATTGCCGCATTTAAAAGTGTGAGCGATGAACCGAAATTTAATAAATCCATGCTTCCCATCAATGTCGGCAAGGGATTATTCGACAAGGCTTTTGAAGATGCTGTTATCGGGATGAAAAACGGTGAAACAGGTGAAATCACTTTTGGCGATAAAAAGGCAGTCGTTACAGTGCTGTCAATTAGCAGGACTGTATATCCTGAGCTGACGGACGAGATGGTAAGAGAGCAGATTACCGATGACAACGAGGATTTCGGCGGCATTAAAACGGCAGAAGAATTTATAAAAACAGCCGAGGAGCAAACTTTCCACTCTCTCAAAGAGCAGATGATCTATAACGGAATCAATAATATTTTAGGACAGGTCTTTGCAAAAAGCAAATGGGCGTTTGACGAGGATGAACTGAAGGCGTATGCAAAGCATGTTTATAAAACGGAAACCGATTATCTTCGCTCAAACGGTATCAAGGTGGAAGAACTGAAAACGGAGGATGATTTCCTTCGTGCCTTCGGTGATATTCACAGTATGGAGGAAGTGCTTCAGCTTGTAGATGATATTGCCCGCGACACCATCGCTATGGCGCTTATGGCGTGCGGCTGGCTGGGTATTGATCCTGAAACCATCGATCTTTACGATGAGGAAAATATCCCGGACATTACAAATCTTATCTACGATTACATTACAGACAATATAACATTCGTTAAGGAGGCATAATTATGATTACTTACGCAACAGATGAGACTTTCAAGGAGCTTATTTCAGGCGAGCACGCAATGGTGGATTTCTTCGGTGTGAATTGCGGCCCCTGTAAAATTCTTACAAAGGTGCTCGAGGACATCGAAGAGGAACTCCCCTTTGCAAACATTGTTAAAGTGGACACGGATAAGTGTCCCAAAACCTCTGAAGAATTTCATATTGTGGGTATACCCGATGTGTATTTCTTCAAAAACGGCAGCGTTGTATTTCACAGTACAGGTATGCTCGATGCTGATGAGATAAAAGAAAAACTTGCGGAAATTATGTATTAAGAAAGGAAGTATCACGATGAGAGATATCACTATGAGAAGTAGTACTATGAAAAGTATTGCTATGAAAAGTATTACTATGGGAAGTATCACGATGAAGAAGTTTCTTGCAGTTAGTTTGGCGGTTATAATCATCTTCTCCCTTACTGCCTGCAGTTCAGCAGGAGATAAGACCGAGGGCGGCGGCAAATCGGCGAAGATTGATCTTAGCGCTTACCCTGCTGATTTCAACGAATGGACTGTTGAAAACATCATGGATTATTTCACCAAAGCAGGTCTGTTCACCAAAGAAGACTGGAAATGTATTCAGAATGAAGATGAATGTGCGCCTGCTGAAATCGGTATCTCCAGGATTGGAAGTTACATGAGCGATGACGAAAACGGAAATCAAAGCGTATTCATTTTCTGGTTTGATCCTGCTGCTTCCGAAAGCAAGGTTAAGGAACAATTCGAATTTATCAAGGCAAATAAAACCTTCGATTCAGCATTTGATATGCAGCCTGTTGACCATGTAATCGGTAACTTTGCTATTTGCTATTCGATTTCACTGGAAGAGGATTTCTATAATGCGGCGGATGCAGCTTATAAGAAGCTTGTTGAGGATATGAAGATTACTCCCGCATTTTAAGAAGTAAGAAGACGGAACAAGGGGGCAGAAATGCTCCCTTTAATGTTATATTCAGTAATATACCATTAAAAATGACTCCCAATATATGGATTTATTTTTAATAGTATATTGAAAAAGGAGCGTTTTTTAATGGATAGAGTTGATATTGCAATCATAGGCAGCGGGCCTGCGGGTATTTCAGCGGCAGTTAACGCAAAAATCAGAAATAAATCTTTTTTGCTGTTTGGAAGAAAAGAATTAAGCCACAAAGTAAATATTTCAAAGGAAATCCGCAATTATATTGGTTTTCCGTCTGTTTCGGGGAAAGAACTGAATGAAAGATTTGCTGCTCATCTTAGGGATATGGAAATTGAGATCACTGAGGAAACCATCACCGGTATTTACAATATGGGCAAATATTTTATGCTTCTTGCCGATCAGAAGGTGTTTGAAGCAACCACCGTTATTATCGCTATCGGCGCGGAGACCGTAAAACCTCTTCCCGGCGAACGGGAATTGCTCGGAAAAGGCGTTTCCTACTGCGCTACCTGCGACGGTAATCTTTTTAAAGGCAAAACCATTGCGGTATTCTGTGATAATGAAAGCCACGAACACGAAGTGAATTATCTTGCAGAACTTGCGAAAAAGGTATATTATTTCCCGAATTTTGCGAGCACGCTTTCTATGCCGAATGTAGAAAATACAAAGAGTAAAATCGCAAAAATCCTTGGCAATTCCTGTGTTTCGGATATTGAACTTAAAGATGGAACAAAGATCACGGTAGACGGAGTATTTTTCTTAAAGCAGGCGGTGGCGGCGGATGTTCTGCTTGGCAAGCTTGAAACCGAGGGCGGTCATATTGTTACAGACCGCAGGATGCAAACGAATATTAAAGGCTGTTTTGCCTGCGGCGACTGTACAGGCGCGCCCTATCAAATCGCCAAATCTGTAGGAGAGGGAAATATTGCCTTGCACAGCGCGATTTCTTATCTTGCGGAAATGGGGAAAAAAGATGATGAATTTGAGGATAAGTGAAAAAAATGATAATAAGTTTGAGAGTAAATGAAAAATATAACGGATTTACACTTTGCGAGGTGGAAAATGTTGAGGCAATTGAAAGCACTCTTTATCGTTTTCGCCACGATAAGACGGGGGCGGAGCTTATTTTCTCTGATCGTGCAGATGAAAATAAGGCATTTGCCGTTGCTTTTAAGACAACTCCTTTTGACGATACCGGCGTGTTCCATATTTTGGAGCACTCGGTCTTTTGCGGTTCGGAAAAATATCCTGTAAAGGACCCGTTTATCCGTATGCTTCAAACCTCTATGCAGACCTTTCTGAATGCGATGACTTTTCCGGATAAAACAGTTTATCCCGTTTCCAGCCGTAATGATAAGGATTTCAGAAATCTGATAGATGTTTATCTTGATGCGGTGTTTCACCCGGCATTTCTCCAAAATCCCAATGTGTTTTATCAGGAAGGCTGGCATTATGAGGTGGACGAAGACGGCACGCCTTTTCCGCAGGGGATTGTATACAGCGAAATGCAGGGGGTATTTTCCGGGCTTGACGGCGAAATCGAATCGGCAGTCAGCCGCGCTCTTTACCGCGGTACGTCCTATGAATATGTTTATGGCGGACACCCCGACGCTATTTTGAATCTGACATATGAAAAATTCTGCGAAACCTATTACGAATACTATTCTCCATCAAACGCTGTCCTTGTTCTTGACGGAAGTATGGAGTTAGGTCCGATTTTAGAGTATCTTGACAATATCCTTAATAATACCGATCATTCCGATCGAACCGAAAATTCCATTCATTCTGATCGAACCGAAAATTCTATTCATTCTGATCGAACCAAAATTTCCATTCCAAAGCAGGAAAATTTTACCCCGGTGACAGGGCGCTGTTTTTATGATGTTTCCGGGGAGGAAACGGGTGGCAGAGACGTGCTGGTTCTTGCCCGTATTGTAGGGAACTTCGATACAAAAAAAGAAAATGTCGCGGTTAATATGCTTTGTTCGTATTTGTGCGGATCAAATGAATCGCCTCTCAAACGTGCTCTGCTCGATACCGGGCTTTGCGAGGATGTAAGACTGTATACCCAGGATGATTGTATACAGCCGATGCTGGTTTTAGAGGTGCGGGGAAGCAAAGAGGAAGACTTTGAAAAGCTGAGAAGCATCATTTCAAAGACAATTGATGAAATCGTGATGAACGGAATGGATAAATCGGAGCTTGAAGCTGTGCTTGCCGCATTGACCTTTTCGGAAAAGGAGCGAAGCGCCAATTTCGCTCTTGGCGTGATTTCAAAGATTTTACAGAGCTGTCTTTACGGCGGAGATATGGCGCAGAATCTCTCTTTTGGTGAAACCCTGGCTGAACTCAAAAAGGAGATCGAAACCGATTATTACGAAAAGCTTCTTGCCGGTGTTTTTGAACCTGAAAAGTTTTCCACGCTATCTTTTATTGCAAAGTCAGGCCTGCATACCGAAAAGCAAGCCGGACTTTATGAGAAAATGCTCTCACTTCGTGATGAACTTGGAAATGACGGAATCGCAAAGCTCGCTGAGACGGCTGAAAAGTTACTTGTATGGCAGGAAACAGATGATTTTGCAGAAGCCGCCGGATTTTTACCGATTCTTACTCTTTCCGATGTTGAAAAAGAACTGCCGATCATTCCGATAGAGGAGAAACCGGGAGAAATTACGCTGCTGGCCATTCCTGCCGAAAATCCGGATATTACGTACCTGCGTATGTATTTTGCTGTGCCTGAATCGGTGGAGAATCGTCTGTTTGAGCTGTCAATTCTTACCAATATGCTGACAAATCTGCCGACAGAGCGTTACAGCACCAAAGAGCTTCAAAAAGAGCTTTGCAAAACCATCGGCAGTATTTCATTTGATATTTTAACGGTTGACGAAGAGAAAAACACCTGTAAGGCCTATCTGGTGATTGCGCTTTCTGTTCTGAACGAAAATGTGAACGCTGCATTTGCGCTCATTAGTGAAATTTTACTGCGTACCCGCTTTGACGACAGCAGCAGGATCGAGGAACTTCTTTCACAGATAAGAACAATGATGCGGGATTCTCTGGCGGCAGATGGTCATAAATATGCCGCTGTGCGCGCACTTTCAGGATTATCTGCATCTGCTGTTTTCCATGAGATAACGGGCGGATATACCGCCATACAGAAGCTTGAAGCTCTGCTCGGCGATTTTGAGAAAAAACATCTCCTGCTTACCGATACTTTTCACAATATTCTTACGGATATGATCGGCAAGGATAATTTAACCATAGCTGTATGCGGCAGTCCCATCCAGGCAGAATGTACAGCATTTGCAAACACTTTGCCGCGCGGAAATAGCTGTGATACCGGTCTTTTTGTACAAATGCAAAAGCAATCGCGGGAAGGCATCGCTATTCCCGGCGATATATCCTTTGCAAGCCTTGGCGGGCATTTGGAGGGCAATGCGGATGCCGCAGCATATCTGGCTGGTCATATTCTTTCCTACGAGTATCTCTGGAATGAAATCCGTGTACAAAACGGTGCATATGGCGCAGGTCTGCAGGTCAAAGAAAACGGAGAAATGGCATTTTATTCCTACCGCGATCCGTCGGCAGAAAACTCGCTTACAGTATATCAGAATGCTTCTTCATGGTTATGTGAAGCAGCTGAGAATATGCCTGATCTGGATGCTGTGAAAATTGGAACGATAAATGAGTTGGATCCTCTGCTGACTGCGTCTCAAAAACTGTCAATCGCAGCAAATGGCTATTTCACCGGGAGAGGCTATGAATACAAAGCAGATATCCGCAGAAAACTTTTTGATGTAACATCGGAAGAGCTGAAGGGTTTTGCACAAAGGCTTGCAAAGCAAACAGAAAACCAGCAGATTTGCGTTGTCGGCAGCGCAGAGACTTTGAAAAAAGCAAAACTCAAAAGAATATTTTGAAAAAAGCAAAACTCAAAAGAATATAATGAATGCAGTGAAGTGCAGTTGGTTCTCTATTCTGTTTGTGAAAAAGTACACAATTTTCCGGGCAGAAATTTGGTAAAAGTGCGGGAGATTCTGCATTGACTACAGCAGGTTCTTTAGTATATAATGAATAACATAAAATATTTTAGAAATATATAAAATAAAGAGGGGGGAACCTGATATGGCTAAATTAGTAATCAATGCAGACAGAAGGTTAAACAAAATAAATAAAGAGATTCAGGGCCAGTTTTCTGAACATCTTGGGCGCTGTATCTACGAAGGCCTTTATGTGGGCGAAAATTCTGAAATACCGAATGTAAACGGTATGCGTACGGACGTAGTGGAAGCCCTGAAGCAGATTAAAATGCCGGTACTGCGCTGGCCGGGCGGCTGCTTTGCAGATGAATACCACTGGATGGATGGAATCGGACCAAAAGAAAACCGCAAAAAAATTATTAACACACACTGGGGCGGCGTTGTGGAGGATAACAGCTTTGGAACACATGAGTTCTTTGAACTGTGCCGCCAGCTTGGATGTGAAACCTATGTAAATGGAAATATGGGAAGCGGTACTGTGCAGGAAATGTCAGAATGGGTAGAGTATATGACGTTTGAAGGCGTATCTCCTATGGCAGAGCTTCGCGAAAAGAACGGAAGCAAAGAAGCGTGGACGGTAGATTTCTTTGGTGTGGGAAATGAAAACTGGGGCTGCGGAGGAAATATGAATCCGGAATTTTACGGAAATATGTACCGCAGATATCAGACTTATGTAAGAAACTATGACGGAAATAAGAAAATCCGGAAAATTGCATGCGGAGCAAATGTAGATGATTACGAATGGACAGAAGAAGTCATGAAGGCAGCTTTCCGCAGAAATGTTCCGGGACAGCACGGTTTTATGGACGGACTGTCTCTGCATTACTATACGCATCCGGGCGGATGGGAGCACAAGGGAAGCTCTACAGATTTTGATGAACAGATGTGGTATCAGACCATGAAGAAGACATGGTATATGGAAGAGCTGGTTACCCGCCACGGTGCAATTATGGATAAATATGATCCTGAAAAAGAAGTAGGTATGATCGTGGATGAATGGGGAACCTGGTTTGATGTGGAACCGGGAACAAATCCGGGCTTTTTGTATCAGCAGAACACCATGAGAGACGCTCTGGTTGCAGGAATCAACCTGAATATCTTTAATAAACACAGCGACCGTGTGAAGATGGCAAATATTGCGCAGATGGTAAATGTTCTTCAGTCTGTGATTCTTACAGAAGGCGCAAAGATGGTGAAGACACCTACCTACCATGTATTTGATCTGTATAAATTCCATCAGGACGCACAGCTTCTTGACAGTTCTCTGGAAACACAGATGACAGGTATTGAGGAATGCAATATGGTTCCGAACTTAAGTGAGTCTGTATCTGAGGATGCAGAGGGCGTTATGCATATTACCATGACAAACCTGGATCTGCATCAGGCATATCCCATTGAAGCGACTATTCTCGGAAGAAAGGCAGAAGAGATTACTGCGCAGATCGTGACAGGAGAAATGCATGCCATGAATACTTTTGAGGACGGCGAAGCAGTTGTGGCAAAGGAATTTGACGGTGTGACCAGAACACAGGGAGGCATTTCCTTTACGATTCCGCCTTGCAGCGTGCTTCATATTGCAGTGAAATAAGGATAAACAGGAGAGAAAGATGGATTCTGCAGCAAGAATCTGTAAAAGATGCCTGCTTCGTGATATGGACGAAGCGGGCATTTTTCAGAGTATGTATGATTATATTGCCCGGCTGGATGAAGATGATAAGGTGTCGGATGAAGAATATGAGCGGCGTTTGGGAAAATGCCGGGAGTGTGAGCAGCTCATATCCGGGATGTGCCGGGTGTGCGGCTGCTATGTGGAGATGCGGGCAGCCATGAAGGTAAGGCATTGCCCGGGAATACACCCTTTATGGTGACAAGCAAGCAGCAGAATGCAAAAACAGCAAAAGCGAAAAACAGCAAAAGGGAAAATCAGCAGAAGGGGAGAAAAATGGATAGTAAAAATTTCAGTACGCCGGTTTCTGTCACAAGTGTGCAGGTGACAGATGACTTTTGGAAAAGAGAGATGGAGCTGGTCAGAACCCAGGTGATTCCTTATCAGTGGGAAGCGCTGAATGACCGGGTAGAAAATGCGGCTCCCAGCTACTGTATGCACAATTTTAAATGTGCTGCAAAGCTGAACCGTGATAAGGAGCAGATGGGAGAGGCGTTTCAGGCGCCGGTTTATACCTACCGTGGCTTTGAAGTCCTGCCGGATGATCCGAAACACCCGGATGACAAATTTTATGGTTTTGTATTTCAGGACAGTGATTTCTATAAATGGGTTGAGGCAGTGGCATATTCACTGGCACAGCATCCGGATGAACAGCTGGAAAAGATTGCAGATGGAGCTATCGATATTGTATGTGCGGCGCAGCAGGAGGACGGATATCTGAATACCTACTATATTCTCAACGGAAAGGATCAGATTTTCACAAATCTCAGAGACCATCATGAACTGTATTGCCTGGGACATCTTCTGGAAGGTGCAGTTGCTTATTATCAGGCAACGGGAAAGCGGAAGCTTTTGGACGCTGCCTGCAGATATGCAGATTTTGTAGCTGATTATTTTGGAGAAGAAGAGGGCAAATGTAAGGGTTATCCGGGACATGAAATTGCGGAGATGGCATTGATTCGTCTCTATGAAGTCACCGGGGAGGAGAAATATCTAAAGCTTGGTCTTTTCTTTATCAACGAGAGAGGTACGCGTCCTTATTATTTTGACAGGGAACATCCGGAAGATATCCGCAATAAACCGGAGGATATGCGATATGAGTATCATCAGGCTCATGTGCCGGTGCGAGAGCAGGATGAGGCAGTGGGACATGCAGTGCGAGGGGTGTATCTGTACTCTGCCATGGCAGATGCGGCAAAGATTACAGGAGACGAGTCTCTTTACCGGGCGTGCGAAAAGCTGTGGGAAAATGTAACAGAGAAGAAAATGTATATTACAGGCGGAGTGGGCGGAACGCATATAGGGGAAGCATTTTCCTATAATTATGATCTTCCCAACGATACTGCTTATGCAGAAACCTGTGCTTCGATCGGCCTTGTATTCTGGGCAAGAAGAATGCTGGAAATCCGTCCGGATTCCCGCTATGGGGACGTGCTGGAAAGGGCGCTTTACAATGGCGTTTTAAGCGGTATGGCGCTGGATGGGAAAAGCTTCTTTTATGTAAATCCGCTGGAGGTCTATCCGGAAGCCTGCCACAAGGATGAACGGAAATTTCATGTAAAACCGCTGAGACAGAAGTGGTTCGGTTGTGCGTGCTGTCCTCCGAATCTTGCGAGACTGATCAGCTCCGTAAGCAGCTATGCATACACAGAGCAGGAAGACACACTTTTTGTACATCTTTATATGGGAAGCTGCATCAGGAAAACGGTGAATGGAAAAGAGGTAAAGGTCTGCGTGGAATCCGGTCTTCCGTGGAACGGCAGAGTGAAGATTCAGGTGTCAGCAGGGAATGTACCTTTTACACTGGCTCTCAGAATCCCTCAGTGGGGCAGAAATTATACCATAAAGGGTGCAAAAAACTATGTACAGAATACAAAAGACGGATATCTGTATCTGACGGGAGAATGGAAGGAAGCAGGAGAAATTTTGCTGGATTTCCCGATGGAAGTGCAGATTATGAGAGCAAATCCCCTTGTACGGGAAAATGCAGGAAAAGCCGCAGTCGTCAGAGGGCCGCTGGTATACTGTATGGAGGGGGCAGATAACGGAGAAAATCTGCATCTGCTTACTCTGGACTGTCACGGAGACTGTGAAACAGAGACGCTGAGGATTCAGGATACAACGGTAGTTTCGGTTCATGCAAAAGGATACCGCCAGATTCCGGATGAAGGGTCTGCTCTTTACTGCCCGGTGGATAAAATTGTGAAAGAACCGGCGCAGCTTTGCTTTGTTCCTTATTATGTCTGGGCAAACAGAGGAGAAAATGAAATGACTGTGTGGGTAAGACAGGAAATGTAAGAACAAAAGAGCAAAAGAAAAAAACAGGAAGAGCAAAAAACAG
>JAUNPP010000079.1 GCA_030536685.1 Lachnospiraceae bacterium | reverse complement strand
AAGAGAAGATTTACACGTTGGGACGGAGGTTTTAGAACCTGTATCTCATTTTCGAGGTCGTTGGATGCGGCTTCGGTGACAATGTGAGGATGAAAACGGATGTACAAGATCACAAAAGTAATCAATAACAACATTGTCTGCTCAGTTGATGAAAAAGGGAAAGAAATTATTCTGCGAGGCTTGGGTGTTGGATTCCAGAAGAAAAAGGGCGAGACAGTACCTGATGAAAAAGTGGAAAAAATTTATACCATGTCGGATCCGAAACGCTCCGGCAAGCTTCAGCAGCTGCTGGCAGAGGTACCTCTGGAGTATGTGGAGCTTTCCACAGAAGTAATTGAATATGCAAAGCAGGCACTGCATAAACGCCTGAGTGAGAATATTTATATTACATTGACAGATCATATCAGTTTCGCAATCAGCAGAAAACAGGAAAATCTGGAATACAGAAATGTGATGCTGCCGGAAATCAGGCGTTTTTACGCGGAAGAGTATCGGATCGGGCTTTATGCGCTGGAACAGATTTATAAGCGTTTTCAGATAGAACTGTGTAAGGATGAAGCCGGGTTTATTGCCCTGCATATTGTGAATGCGGAGCTGGAAACCAATATGTCTGATATGTATCAGATCACAGGTCTGATACGGGATGTATTTGAGATCGTGCGTATTTACTACGGAAAAGATCTGGATCCGGATTCGTTGGATTATGAGCGTTTTGTTACGCATTTGAAGTATTTTTCACAGAGACTTTTTACAGATTCCATTGTAAAGACCGATGACATGGTGCTGCAGGATATGATCCGCAGCCGCTATGTAAAGGATTATAATTGTGCTTTGAAGATTAAAAGCTTCATTCAGGCGAAGTATAAAAAGTGTATTTCCGAGGAAGAAGTGATCTTCCTGACAATCCACCTGCACAGGCTGTTTTTTACAGCAGGTGAGGAGGAAGAATAGGTGATTTGCCTGTTTTAACAGCAGGCTATAACAATTTAATAACAACCTACAACAACTTACATGGTATGTTTCGGGATCGTGACTGGCAAGGCAGGCGAGACCTGAATACAGAGAGAACAGGGGGCGGTTTGATATCAAATTATCAATGATAGATACCGTTAGCCAAAACTGCTGTTTTTTCTGTATTCCGGTCTCGCTTTTTTGTTCGGCAGAATAACTATTTATTATTCGGAGCAAGCTAAGAGTGTGTGTCCATCACGTAATTCCGTTCATAACGAATGAAGAGATTCATTCGGGGCGCGGTTTCTTCTGCTGTTTGATCCGGCAGGAAACTGCGCCGGATAGAGAAACACGATGACAAAGAAGAAAATGGCTGCATGATTTCGCAGCCGGAAAAGGAGTTCTTATGAAAGACAAGATTTTTGGCGTATTACAGCGTGTAGGACGTTCTTTCATGCTGCCCATCGCAATTCTGCCGGTAGCTGGTCTGTTCCTTGGTATTGGTGGTTCTTTTACAAACACCACTATGCTGGAAGCTTACAACCTGATGGGAATTATGGGTCCCGGAACAGCAATCTATGCGTTCTTAAGCGTATTAAGCGCTGCAGGTGATATCGTATTCGGCAACCTGCCGATTATCTTTGCAATGGGTTGTGCAATTGGTATGGCAAAGAAAGAAAAAGAAGTAGCTGCTCTGTCTGCTGCAATCGCTTTCTTTATCATGCATGCTGCAATCGGCGCTATGATCAATATCAATGGCGGCGTTGAAAAGATGCTTGCCGGTTCTACCGCAAATGTAGTCGGTATCACTTCCCTGCAGATGGGTGTATTCGGTGGTATTATCGTAGGTCTGGGTGTTGCTGCCCTTCATAACAGATTTTACAAAATTCAGCTGCCTCAGGTACTTTCCTTCTTCGGCGGCACACGTTTTGTTCCGATCATCAGTGCAGTTGTATACCTGTTAGTTGGTATTCTGATGTTCTTTATCTGGCCCACAATCCAGAGCGGTATTTACGCAGTTGGCGATCTGGTTCGCAGCTCCGGTTATGCAGGAACCTGGTTATACGGTTTCATGGAACGTCTGCTGATCCCCTTTGGTCTGCATCACGTATTCTACCTGCCTTTCTGGCAGACAGGCGTTGGCGGCAGCATGGAAGTTGCTGGAAAAATGATCGAAGGCGCTCAGAATATCTTCTTTGCACAGCTGGCTGATCCCAGCACAAGCGTATTCAGCGTAGAAGCAACCCGTTTCATGGCTGGTAAATTCCCGTTAATGATCTTTGGTCTGCCGGGAGCAGCTTTAGCAATGTACAAATGTGCAAAACCGGAAAAGAGAGAAGTTGTCGGCGGTCTGTTAATTTCCGCAGCTCTGACTTCCATGTTAACCGGTATCACAGAACCTCTGGAATTTACATTCCTGTTCGTAGCTCCCGTATTATACGGTATCCACTGTGTATTTGCAGGTGCGGCTTAC
This sequence comes from Lachnospiraceae bacterium, assembly GCA_030536685.1. Taxonomy (GTDB): domain Bacteria; phylum Bacillota; class Clostridia; order Lachnospirales; family Lachnospiraceae; genus TWA4. The sequence goes on along the minus strand of JAUNPP010000079.1, from coordinate 13,288 downwards.
ATGCTGATGCATATCTTTAAGGTAGCAGTTGGTATGACATTCTCAGGCGGTATCATCGACTTCTTCCTGTTCGGTATTTTACAGGGCAACGGTAAGACCAACTGGATTATGATGATTCCCGTAGGTATCGTTTACTTTATCGTATACTACTTCCTGTTCAGCTTCCTGATTAAGAAAATGAATCTGAAGACTCCTGGTCGTGATGATGAAGAAGAAGTAAAACTGTACACAAGAGCAGATGTCAATGCAAGAAAGAACGGCGAAGCAGGCGCTGCTTCTCTGGCAGCAGGCGCTCTGTCTGAAAAAGAACAGGTTTCTGCTATGATCGAAATCGGTCTCGGCGGCCGTGACAATATCACGGATATTGACTGCTGTGCAACAAGACTTCGTGTAACTGTAGTTGATGGCGGCAAGGTAAATGAATCTCTGTTAAAGGGAAGCGGCGCAGCAGGCGTTGTGAAAAAAGGTAATGGTATTCAGGTTATTTACGGTCCCAGCGTTAACATCGTAAAAGCAAATCTGGAAGATTTCCTGGCAAAACATGCTCCTGTTTCCATGGATGAACTGATGGGAAAAGCTCCGGAAGAAGCAGCTCCCGCTGAAAAGGCTGAGAAAAAAGAAGCCGGTGAAGCACATATGGTATTTGCAGCTTTAACCGGTAAGGCAATGCCTTTAAGCGAAGTAGCAGACGGCGTATTCTCAGAAGGCATGCTTGGTCAGGGCGCAGCAATCGAACCCACATCAGGCGAAGTAGTAGCTCCCTGTGACGCTGAGATCAGCATGGTATTTGATACCAAACATGCAATCGGTCTGACAACAGAAGACGGCATGGAACTGCTGATCCACGTAGGTATCGACACTGTTCAGCTGGAAGGCAAATGCTTTGACGTAAAAGTAAAAGCAGGAGACAAGGTAAAAGCAGGCGATCTGCTCTCTGTAGTTGACCTGGAAGGCATCAAAGCAGCAGGCTATCGTACAGTAACTCCTATCATCGTATCCAACAGCGATGATTACGCAGAAATCAATGTTCTGGCAAACGGTTCTGTAAAAGCAGGAGATAAGCTGTTAAGTGTAAAATAAAGCTGTTAAGTATGAAACAGGCTTGAAGGCTCCATTACAGTAATATCCTGTTCGGGGACGCGCTCTCGCTCGGATCGAACGCAGCGGTACTAAACTCTCGAACTGTCTTTCAGACAGCCCGATCGTTAAGTACCGGCGTTCTCTATGGTCCCTTTCACAGGATATTACTGTAATTCCGCCGCCAAAGTTTTGTGATACTACAGGACACTGGAAAATCATGTGTTTACCGTGAAGCTGTCAAAAATAAAGCAGATCTTTCATTACTATTTGTGCCGCCGGATGAAGGCGGCGGAATGGAGATTAATATGATAAAAACGTCCCCATAGAAAAGCAGGAACTAAATAATCCTGATTTCTATGGGGACGTTCTTTGAATTGCTCCATTTGCTACGCAATTTCCGCAATTTGGCGAACATTCTTACTGGGCACGAACATCAATATTAAATGTAATGGTACCTGCGTAGCTGCCGGCTTCCAGATTATCATAATCATTAACCTTGATGACTCTTGAAACGGAGGCCTGACCATCCGTTACTTTTTCGTTGCCATAGAAGCTTGCAAGCAGATCTCCAATCTCATATTTATCGGAATCTCTTAAGCTGTATTTGCTGGGATATACTCCATAGGCAGCCTCTGCAGCAGCAGTATCGCTATAAAGTGCAAATTTACCTGTCACATCACCGTAGCCTGCATCTGCAATACTTACGCTGACCTTTTTACCCTCAGGAACGGTCTTCAGACATTCCTCATTCATTGTAAATACCAGGCTTGCAGGTTCTGCGGAAGTAATTGTAACCTCTGCAGGAATACCTACCGTAAATATCGGCGCGGGATTTTCCTTTACAACAGAAATGTTTGTTCCTGCATGTGCTGTTTCACCTTCTGTGACTTCTGCGGCAAACGCAGGTACAGCACTGCTGCATGCCAGAATTGCTGCCAGAGCCATTGCTGCGAATGTTTTTGATTTCTTCATGATGGATACCTCCTTTTAAAAACTTCGTTTCTTCTATGTAATCCCCTTTGGGGTATTACCTATTTCACAATGAGTCTTGTAGAAACAATTGCATTGTTTAAAGGCTTTGTTTCCTCCAGAGTATAGGTATCAATCTGCATATCCAGCGTATACTCCCCGTTCTCAAATTTTCGGTTCAGCGTAACCTGATCAAGCGCTTTCCCCGGCTCGATCAGACCGGACTGATAGATTTTCTCACTATTTTTCTTCAAAATGAATGTATAGGAAAAATAACACTTATTTTCCTTTGGATTCACAAGGTACATATCTATTTCATCAGAACCATTTTCCATATAAATATCTGAATAATATGGAATCTGTATCGCAGCGTTCTCATCAGAACTTTTCATATCCTGAGTCCATTCCACCGCTCCCTTCTCAATTTTCATACCACCGGAACCGACCGGTCTCTTTCTGCTCGTGATAAAGCCCCCAGCCACAATAACCCCAAGCAGCACCACAGTCAGCAAAATAATCACGAATCCACGTTTCCTCAATATTTTCCCCATCAATCACAATGCCTCCCCTATCTTATCAATCGCATACCTATATGCTAACGGATTTTAAAAATTTCTTCTATCAGCAACATGTAAAATATTTCACAATTCCCTGTAAAATATTTCCAAAAAAACAACAATACCCCCAGAAATGAAACGCCTCATCCCTCAAAAACAGTTCCGCGATGCCATGACAGAAGGAACCGGCGAAAAACAGCAGGCAGTGTATGATACAGGTCTGCAAGGGGCGTATTGGTGCTGAAAGCACCCCTTAGCCCCGGTCAGACCTGTATCATACGCTGCCTGCGTCCCCTGGATATTTCCCTCTGTCCAGGTCTCCACGAACTGTTTACCTACAGCTAATTGCACAACCTTAAACTTGCTTTTGCTGCTTTTATTTGGTAAAATATAGACAGAATAATCAAAAAAACGGATGGAATTTTCTGCTGGCAGTTATATTTACAACGTTATGGGATACAGCTGTTAAAAAATTCTTTCAAACTGTATAAAAGAAAGGTTTCAGGTAAAGGTATGGAAAAAGTAAGAGTACAGGATGCTGTGGGGATGGTGTTATGCCATGATATTACAGAAATTATTCCCGGTGTGGTAAAGGACCGGGCTTTTCAGAAGGGGCACATCATCCGTGAAGAGGATATTGACAGGCTTCTGGATCTGGGCAAGGCCCATATTTATGTGTACAACCTTGAAGATGGTTATGTGCATGAGAATGATGCTGCGGCCCGCATGGTAAAAGCTGCGTGCGGACAGGGGCTTAGAAAAAGTGAAGTAAAGGAAGGCAAGATCAACCTTTATGCAGAATACACCGGTGTATTAAAGATTAATCTTGAGGCATTGTATGCGGTAACAGAAAACCCGGAGATCTGTTTTGCAACGATTCACGGCAATAAGCTGATCCAGGAGGGAACTATGGTTGCCGGTACCCGCGTGATTCCGCTGGTGGTAAAAGAAGAAACACTGGAGCAGTTTGAGGCGGTCTGCAGGGAAATGGGGCCGATCATTCAGATGCTGCCTTTGAAAGCGGCTAAGATTGGCATGGTTACAACCGGTTCCGAGATTCAAAGCGGCCGCATTACGGATAAATTCGGGCCGATTCTGGAGGCAAAGGCAAAGGCTCTGGGTTGTGAGATCACAGGCCAGGTATTTCCGGGGGATGACCAGGAGGCGATTACCGAAGCAATCCTGAAGTTTATTGAGCAGGGCGTGGATCTGGTTGAAGTGACCGGAGGTATGTCGGTAGATCCGGATGATATGACTCCGGCGGCAATCCGGGCATGCGGAGGAGAGATTATTACATATGGAGCTCCTGTTCTTCCCGGCGCCATGTTTATGCTTTCCTATGTAAAAGATGTTCCCGTGGTAGGGCTTCCGGGCTGCGTTATGTATGCAAAACGAACGGTATACGATCTGACTGTGCCCCGGATCCTGGCAGGCGAAAAGCTCACCCGCAGAGATTTCACACATCTGGCTCATGGCGGACAGTGCCAGAACTGTAAGGTGTGTATGTATCCGAATTGTGGCTTTGGAGAATAGCTTCAGTAACCACTTATACTGTGGTTTAATAAAAATACTACATTATTTTACAAATATGACACATTTTTATGGTATACTGTATCTGTTCGGTCATGCACCGGATGATAAATACAGATGAAATGCCGGACAAAAAGTGTGAAAGATTGAGTTGTTACGGTAAGATGATGTTTTACAGTATTTAGATGAAAAGAGGTTACAATGGATAAAAAGAAAAGTAAATTAAAGTGGGTACTGCTTGTTGTTGTGGTGCTGATTGCGGGAATTTTTCTCTTTTTTAAATTTGGAGATCCGAAATATAAGAATGCTCTGATCAAAGAGGCTTCTACCTGGCCGATCGTAAGGAAGCTGGTAGGAATGAATGTACAGGATGATTATGAAAAAAATGTTCAGGATACAGGCTTTGATGACAGCAATGTAGGTGTAAAGGAGCATGTTGCCCGGAAACTGACAGGCTATACCAATATTGCTCTGATTGGTCTGGATTCCAGAAATAAGGAATTTGAAGACAGTACGCACAGCGATACGATGATTATTGTAAGTATCAACAACGATACCAACAGCGTCAAACTGGTTTCTTTATATCGCGATACGATGCTGAAAGTAACCTATAAGGATGGCAGCGTGCACTATACCAAGGCTAATCAGGGATTTTTCAGAGGCGGTATTGAAGGCGCTGTTTCTATGATGAATACAAACCTTGATCTGGATATCACGGATTATGCAATTGTGAATTTTTCCGGCTTTGCTGAAATCATTGATTCCATAGGCGGTCTTGATATTACAATAACAGAAAAAGAAAAAGAGTATATTAATCATTATCTGGTAGGAAACCGTGAGATTACGAAGATGAAATCAGATGATGTAACAAAATACGGAAAAGTGCATTTGAATGGTTTGCAGGTGGCTTCTTACTGCAGGATTCGTTACACACCGTTTTACGATGAAGAAGGCAACCGATACAACGATGACCTGGGAAGAACGGCAAGACAGCGTTATATTATTGAAAAGATCGTTAAAAAAGTGAAAAAGGGCGGTGTGAATGACGCGCTTGATCTGGTGAAACGTGCTATGGATATGAATACACCGGACAGAACGTTTATCAAATCCAGCTTAAGCTATGACGAGATCATGGATCTGGTGCCTGCGATGATCGATTATAATATTGAAGCACAAACCGGATTTCCGTTTACTCTGGATACGCCCACGATTGGAACTGCAAGTATGGTAGTAGCGCAGGGACTTGCTTATAATGTAGAAGAGCTTCATCACTTCCTGTTTGGCGATGAGGAATATCAGGTATCGGATGAGGTTCGCGAAATCAGCGATTATATCACGAATTATACCGGAATCGGAGAAGTTCGGCTGCCGGAGGAAACCGCAGAAAGTGAATCTGAAAGTGAATCGAAAAAACTGACGGAATGAAAAACTGACAAAATGAAAAACTGTCGGAAAGAAGAGCTGATGGAATGAAGGTTTGTCAGAGTAATACTGTTATAAGAAAGGAAGCTGTGGTGAGAACAGCTTCCTTTCTGTTTGCGGACCATGGGTGGCTGCACGTTAAAAAACGGGAAAGGAATACAGAATCATGAGAGAAAAGTGGAAAAATCAACTGGTTGTTGTCCGCGGAGGTGGTGATCTTGCTACCGGTATTATACACAAGCTTTACAGATGCGGGTTTCAGGTGGTTGTATTGGAAATTGAGACTCCCTCTGCAATTCGGAGACATGTTGCATTTTCAGAGGCGGTGTATGAAGGACGGATGACAGTAGAAGGGATTACCTGTTGCTTTGCAGGGGATGCTGAATGCCCGGAGCTTGCGGAGCAAAAAATGCGGGAAATCCTGCGTCGGGGCGAAATTCCTCTTTTTGCTGACCCGGAAGGAAGGCTGATTTCCTATCTGAAGCCCTGGGCGGTAGTCGATGCGATTATTGCAAAGAAAAATATGGGAACCCGCATGGATATGGCGCCGGTTACGGTTGGAGTAGGCCCTGGATTTACTGCCGGAGAGGATGTAAAAGTGGTAGTGGAGACGAAACGGGGCCATAATCTGGGACGTCTGATCTATGAAGGACAGGCGGCTCCTAATTCCGGAATTCCGGGAATAATCGGAGGCTATGGCAAGGAACGGGTCAATCATGCAGAAGCGGACGGAATTCTTTATGGTGTACGTAAAATCAGCGATCTGGTTGAAGCGGGAGAAGTGATTGCGGTAATCAAAAGCAAAGATGAGGCCGGAAATCCCTGTGAAGTCCCGGTTTGTGCAAAAATCAAGGGCGTTCTGCGAGGCCTGATCCGCGATGGATATCCTGTTACAAAAGGATTTAAAATTGCAGACGTGGATCCGAGAGAATCAGAAAAGAAAAATTGCTTCACCATCTCTGATAAAGCCAGATGCATCGCAGGCGGTGTGCTGGAAGCGCTTATGGCAGAGCCTGTCTAGAAGGCAGAAGGTGATGTGATGAAAAAATGTGGAGTAAAAAGGCTATGAGTAAAATAATTGCCTATGTAGGAGCAGGGGGAAAAACCACCTCGATCATAAGAGAGGCGCGCAGATGTGTTCTGGCGGGCGAAAAGGTCCTGGTAACGACGACGACACATATGAGACAGCCGCAGATAGAACGGGAAGGAACGGACTTGCTGACGGAAACGGTTTTCGAAGCTAAAAAGCAATTCGAAGCCTTGAATCAGCACGAAGCTCCAAACCAGCTTGAAAAAGTATTATTGGAAAGCGGGAGCTGCCGGCAACCGGAAGAAACAAAGCCAGGCATTGCCGTATGGTATGGACATCCTGTTTCCGAGCAGAAATTTGAGGGGCCTTCTGAGGAGGAATGGACTGAGCTTTGCAAACTGGTTGATAAAAATCTGATCGATAAAATTCTGGTTGAGGCGGATGGCTCTAAATGTCTGCCTGTTAAAATTCCTGCTTCACATGAACCGGTTATTCCTGTCGGCACGGACAAAATTATTATCCTGATGGGGATGCGCGGCCTTGGAAAGCCATTGAAAACGGTCTGTCACAGGCTTTCCCTGGTTTGCGGTCTGCTGAAAAAAGAGCCTGATTCGATTTTGACGGAGCAGGATATTGCGCTTTTAATTATAGAGGGCTATGTGAAACCGCTGCGCAAAGCTTATCCAGCAGCGGAAATAGAGGTATATCTGAGTCAGCTGGAGTCACACGAGCTGACTCAGGCAGCAGAACGGATCGAAGGCTGCTGTTCGGAGATTTCTGGACAGTAACGATCGAAGCGTTTACCCTGTGTGGTGAGATGGACACGCTTGATAATACCGCAAAGATGTGATAATATAAAGATAATTATACTGCGGAAAGGAGTACAGAAAGGGATGGCTAAATTACCTCTTGGAATTGATGATTTTCATAAACTCAGATCAGAAGGCTGTTATTACGTTGATAAGACAGATTTTATCAGTGAACTGTTGAAAAATGTGTTTGAAGTGAATTTGATAACACGTCCACGCCGCTTCGGGAAAACGCTGACGATGAGCATGCTGGGAGATTTTCTGGATATCAGGAAAGACAGCAGGAGTGATTTTGCAGGTTTGAAGATTTGTGGGGATGAATTATTATGTGAAAAGTGGCAGAATCAATGGCCGGTACTTTTTTTATCGCTCAAGGGTGTAGAGGGAATCGATTATGAGATTGCTTATGCAAGATTGCAGGCTGTGATATCAGATATTTGTCTGGAGAATGAATATCTTCTGGAGAGCGGGCAGGTGAGCAGACTGGATAAAGAAATATTTAGTCGGCTTTTATTTAAAACTGCGTCCAGGGAGGAGGTTGGTAACAGCCTGTTTACCCTGACAAGAATGCTGAATGTTCATTACGGAAAGCAGGTTGTCCTCCTGATAGATGAATATGATGTGCCGCTTGCAAAAGCGAGTGAATCGGGCTACTATGCAGAGATGATGGATGTGATCAGAGCAATGCTCAGTAAAGCCTTGAAAACCAACAGGTTTCTCAAATTTGCTCTGGTAACAGGCTGTTTGAAAATTGCAAAAGAAAGTATTTTTACCGGAACCAATAATTTTGTGTCGGATACGATTTCGGACGATCGTTTTGATGAATATATGGGGTTTACGGAACGGGACGTGCAGAAAATCTTATCCGATACGGGATTTACGAACCATGCAGATGAGGTAAGAACGTGGTATGATGGATATCGTTTTGGCTCAGTGGATGTGTATTGCCCCTGGGATGTGCTGAGCCATGTGGCGGCTCTGCAGGAGAATCCGGGGAAAACTCCCCAAAATTATTGGGAAGCAACAAGCCATAATGGAATTATTTATCATTTTATAAGCAGAGATGACTTTGAAGTGAACAATAAATTTGAAATCTTATTAAACGGCGGTCATCTGATTGAAACGATAACAGCCGATCTGACTTATGATAATATAGAATCTACAGAAGAGAATCTTTGGAGTCTGTTGTATTTGACCGGATATCTCACGCGGGCAGAAGAAGCAGAAAAAAATCTTACATTGAAGCCCCGGCAGATAGCGCTTCGTATTCCGAATGAAGAGGTGAAATCGATTTTTAAAAAAGCTGTTGTGGAATGGTTTAATGCATCGGTAAAAACAGCAGACAGAACAGTGCTGTTTGCCGCAATGTGGAACGGGGATGTGCGGAAAGCACAACAGCTGATATCGGATCTGCTGTTTACTACGATCAGTTATCACGATTATAAAGAAAGCTATTATCATGCTTTCACTGCAGGACTTTTTGCAGGTGCCGGATATATTGTGGAGTCGAATTATGAGCATGGGAATGGAAGGCCGGATGTGATCGTAAAGGATAAGAAAAACCGCAGTGTAATGGTGATCGAGATAAAACACGCTTCATCTGAAGCACAGCTGCTGCCGGAGTGCAATAAAGCAATCAGACAAATGCAGGATCGAAAGTATCTCACAGGTTTTGACCGGGGTTATCGCACGATTATCGGCTATGGTATTGCATTTTATGAAAAGGAATGTATGCTGAAAAATGGAAATGTGTGAAAGCTCCATTACAGGAATATCCTGTTCGGGGACGCGTTCTCTAAGGTCCCTTTCACAGGATATTCCTGTAATTTTGCCGCCGTAATTTTGTTTTTGTAAAAATATCAGAACATTTCTGAAAAATTTTATCCTACATATGCTACTGCTTCGATTTCAACCAGTGCATCTTTGGGAAGTCTTGCCACTTCTACGGCTGCTCTTGCAGGGCATTCGCCATCGAAAAATTCAGCATAGACAGCATTCATATCAGCAAACATATTCATATCTTTCATAAATACGCCGACACGTACACATTTGTCCATATCGATTCCTTCGCTTGCCAGAATGTTTTTGATATTGGTTAAAGACTGACGGGTCTGGCTTTTGATGTCATCGCCTGCGAAAGCGCCTGTGGCGGGATCAATCGGAAGCTGACCGGATACAAATACGATGTTTCCTGCTTTTACAGCCTGTGAATAAGGGCCGATAGCAGCAGGTGCTTTTTCTGTGTTTAAAATTTTCTTCATGTTGAAAAACTCCTTGTTGTAAGTTATATTTTCATACTATATGAAATTTTGTTTTGCGTCAATCAGCAAAGGCGCTGATTGCATGGTAAACGCATGATTTTTGTAATGGTTCACGCCATTATTATGGAAATGTGTGAAGGCTCCATTACAGTATTATCCTGTTCCGGGACGCGCTCCCGCTCTGATCGAACGCAGCGGAACTAAACTCTCGAACTGTCTTTCAGACAGCCCGATCGTTAAGTGCCGGCGTTCTCTAAGGTCCCTTTCACAGGATATTACTGTAATTCCGCCGCCGCAGTTTTGCGATACTACAGTTTAACGTATGCTGGAAAATCATGCAGCAGCCTATTTTGCGTCGTTAAGCGGGATTTCCTTCACTTTGGGGAGGATGATATTCAATGCAACAGCCACGATGGTAGATACTACAACGGGTGATTTTCCGAAAATAGTAGTAACCCATGCGGGGAAGGCTGCGAGAGAGGCAGATGCCTGACATACGCCCATGCCCAGAGCGGCTGCAAGACCTACTATAGAGGTGTTGCGGAAGTTCATATTTTCGGTCATAACCAGTTTGATACCTGTCATGGCGATAGATGCAAATACGGTAACGGTTGCACCACCCAGTACACACTGCGGAATGGTAGTCAGCAGTGCGGAGAATTTCGGAACCAGACCGGCGAGCAGCATGAAAACTGCGGTGAGTCCCAGTACGCAGCGGTTGATAACGCGGGTGGTCGTTACGATACCGACGTTCTGGCTGTATGTAGCAGTCGGAAGACAGCCGAACAGGGCGGAAATGATGTTGCAGATACCGTAACCGGTAATAGCGCCTTTCAGCTCTGCGTTGGTAGGCTGACGGTCCATACCGCCGGAGGTGGTGGCAGAAAAGTCACCGATGGCCTGAATCGCATTAATAGCAAAGAGGATTCCGAGTGCGACACAGGAAGAAACCTCAAATTCAAGGCCGAAATGCATCAGAGCCGGAAGCTGGAACCAGGCGGAGGTTCCGATACTGGAGAAATCAACCATACCGAAGCAGATTGCCATGATATATCCGGCAACCATACCGATCAGAATAGAGGCCAGCTTCATAAAGCCTTTTGTAAAATGGTTTAATGCAGTTACAACAGCAAGCGTAAATAATGCGACTGTCCAGTTTTCCCAGGAGCCGTAGGCAGGACTCGATGCGCCGCCTGCCATGTAGTTAATTGCCGTAGGATACAGGGAAAGACCAATCGTAAAAACAACGGTACCTGCGATTAACGGCGGGAAGAATTTACGAATCTGATCAATGAAAAGACCAACAAGGAAGGCCACGATACCGCCAATGATCTGAGCGCCCAGAATCGCAGCGATGCCGAAATCTCCTGCGATTGCCTGCATACTGGGAACGTATGCGAAGCTTACACCCATAATAACGGGAAGCTTTGCACCCAGTCTGATGTTTTTAAATCCGATGGTAAACAGCTGAAGCAGGGTGGATAATGCAGAAAATACTAAAGATGCCTGAATCAGGATAACCCGATCCTGCCCTTCGATTCCTGCTGCGCCGGCAACGATAATAGCAGGTGTAACACAGCCTACGATCATTGCGACCAGATGCTGGATTGCCAGTGGTAAGGCCTGTGAAAATTTAGGTATGCCATCCAGCTCAAAAATGGATGCATATTGTTTGTCTTTGTTCATTCCGGTACCTCCTCATATTAAGCTTTGTGAATTCTTGTTCCGGTTTTACCTAAGATTCCGTCTTTGGCTTTTTCAAGAAGCGTAATAAGTGAAGTACGTCCCTCTTTTGATTCTGCGAAGGCTACGGCAGCTTCTACCTTCGGAAGCATGGAGCCGGGAGCAAAATGTCCTTCGCTGATATACTGCTTTGCTTCTTCACAGCTTAAATCAGAAAGCCATTTCTGTTCCGGTTTTCCGAAGTTGATCGCTGCTTTTTCTACAGCAGTCAGAATGATCAGGAAATCTGCGTCCAGTTCCTGTGCCAGCAGATTGCTTACAAAATCCTTATCGATTACGGCAGAGGCTCCTTTTAAATGATTGCCCTGGCGGATTACGGGGATACCGCCGCCGCCGCAGGCGATAACAAGCTGACCGGATTCTACCAGAGTGCGGATTGCGCCGATTTCAATGATTTCAGCCGGTTTGGGAGAAGCAACTACACGGCGATAGCCGCGACCTGCGTCCTCTTTCATAATATAACCGTATTTTTCTTCCGCAACCTTTGCCTGCTCTGCAGTCATAAAATGTCCAATCGGTTTGGAAGGATTCTGGAAAGCGGGATCTTCGGGATCTACGCGGATCTGTGTGATCATAGTAGCAACAGGCATATCCAGAATGCCGCGGTTATAAAGTTCTTCTCGCAGTGCGTTCTGCAGATCATATCCGATATAAGCCTGGCTCATGGCAACACACACGGATAAGGGTGTGTTGGGCTGGTTGGGATTTTCACGGGAGAGAGCAGCCATTGCATTGTTGATCATTCCTACCTGAGGTCCGTTTCCGTGTGCAACGACAACTTCACATCCCTCTTCGATCAGGTCTACGATTGCGCGGGCTGTGATCTTTACTGCTTTCATCTGTTCCGGTAATGTATTTCCAAGCGCATTGCCGCCAAGAGCGATGACGATTCTTTTTTTCTTATCCATAAGATAAATTCCTCCATAAGTATACCATAATCAGGGTATAGATTGCATTATATAAATTCTCGTTTTTTGTTGATTCTGTCAGCGGCGGTTATTGTTCATGCTCGTAACGGATCGTTTACGGAGCAGCGGTGAACAGTAACCGGCGGCGGTGTGGTGCTTCCGCCGGATGACAGGGAATATTGAGTCAATCCGTTATCCGGTTAAAAAAAGTTCTGTCCGGCTGAAAGTGTCAGTTACAGGCAGCCGATGCACTGTGATACTGCGGATTCCAGCCGGACAGAACACATGAATTGTCTGTTGCTTACAGCTTATATTTGCTTAAAAGCCTATTTGAATACTCTGGGCATTCCTTTTTCTTCCAGTTTTTTCAGGATTTCAGCAGGATTTTCGAATTTAGCCAGGAAAATCATAGCTGCGATGATGTAGGGTTTGAAGCTTGCTTCTTTGTATAAAGGATCTCTGTAACGATCGAATACGGTAGCGTCTACTTCGCCTTCTTCACAGCTTACGCCAGTGATATCAGCGGGCAGGCAGTGCATGTAGAGAGCTTTTCCTTCTTTAGTAGTAGCCATAAGTTCTTCTGTACATGCCCAATCCTTGTGGTTTGCGTTCTGAGCCAGAAGTTCTTTTTCCAGAGCTTTGATACCTTCTGTATCGCCGTTTCCGTAAAGCTCAGTTCTCTTTTCCATAGCTGCGAAAGGAGCCCAGCTCTTAGGATATACGATATCAGCATCTTTGAATGCTTCTGCCATGCTGTTTGTCTTTTTGAAGGAACCGCCGGATTTCTTTGCGTTTTCAGCAGCAACTGCTTCTACTTCGGGGAATACTTCGTATCCTTCGGGATGAGCCAGAACTACGTCCATACCGAAACGTGTCATCAGACCGATGATACCCTGGGGAACGGACAGAGGTTTGCCGTAAGAAGGAGAGTAAGCCCATGTCATAGCCAGTTTTTTGCCTTTCAGGTTTTCAACACCGC
>JAUNPP010000078.1 GCA_030536685.1 Lachnospiraceae bacterium | reverse complement strand
AAAGTTACTTTAAGAGGAGAAAAGATGTATGAATTCGTTGATCGTCTGATCAACCTGTCTCTTCCCCGAGTACGTGACTTCCGTGGTGTAAACCCCAACGCTTTCGATGGCAGAGGCAATTACGCACTGGGTATCAAGGAACAGTTAATCTTCCCTGAAATTGAGTATGATAAGATTGATAAAGTAAGAGGTATGGATATTATCTTTGTTACAACAGCAAAGACTGATGAAGAAGCCCGTGAACTTTTGACATTATTTAATATGCCTTTCCAGAAATAACAGGAGGAAAAAACCATGGCTAAAACTTCTATGAAGATTAAGCAGCAGCGCACACCTAAGTTCTCTACAAGAGCTTATACACGTTGCAAAATTTGTGGTCGTCCACATGCATATTTAAGAAAATACGGAATCTGCAGAATCTGCTTCCGTGAATTAGCATACAAGGGTGAAATTCCCGGCGTAAAGAAAGCAAGCTGGTAGAAAAGCCACCGATGCTTTAACAGCATCCGACGCAGAGCAAGGAGGAAGACAAAATGACAATGAGCGATCCTATTGCAGATATGCTTACAAGAATCCGTAATGCAAATACTGCAAAACATGATACAGTTGATGTTCCTTCATCCAAGATGAAACTGGCTATTGCAGACATCCTGGTAAAAGAAGGTTACGTTGCAAAATACGAAATGGTAGAAGACGGCAGTTTCCAGTCTATCCGTATCACCTTAAAATACGGCAGTGACAAGAACGAAAAAGTTATCGCAGGCTTAAAGAAGATCTCCAAACCCGGTCTTCGTGTATATGCAAGCGTAGAAAACCTGCCCAGAGTACTTGGCGGACTTGGTATCGCTATTATTTCAACAAACAAAGGTGTTATGACTGACAAAGAAGCTCGCGCTAACAACGTTGGCGGCGAAGTTCTTGCTTACATCTGGTAGTCTGAATTTAAATTAATATTATTTGATTTGATGATGCATACGAGTTCTGCGAAAGCAGTATCGTTGCAGTCGATTATTCTTAGTCAGAATCTAATTTGATTTGAATAGTGAGTGTGAGGCTGAAGATCAGTCTTCACATCACGCTTCACTATTTATTTATATAAGGAGGTACGGGCATGTCACGTATAGGAAGAATGCCAATCGCAATTCCTGCTGGTGTAACAGTTGAGATTGCAGAAAATAATAAAGTGACTGTAAAGGGTCCCAAAGGAACACTTGAAAGAGTATTACCTGAAGAAATGAGCATCAAACTTGAAGATGCACACGTAGTTGTAACAAGACCTAATGATCTTAAGAGAATGAAAGCTTTACACGGTCTTACAAGAACTCTGATTTACAACATGGTCGTTGGTGTAACACAGGGCTATGAAAAAATCCTGGAAGTTAACGGTGTTGGTTACAGAGCAGCTAAGCAGGGCAAAAAGCTGGTTCTTTCCCTGGGTTATTCACATCCCGTTGAGATGATGGATCCCGAAGGTCTTGAAGCAGTTGTTGAGAACCCTAATAAAATCGTAATCAAAGGTATTGATAAAGAAAAAGTTGGTCAGTATGCTGCTGAAATCAGAGATAAGAGACGTCCTGAACCTTACAAGGGCAAGGGTATCAAGTACTCTGATGAAGTAATCAGACGTAAAGTTGGTAAGACAGGTAAGAAGAAATAAGAGAGGAGTGACAGGATATGATTAGCAAAAAGTCAAGAAGCGTTGTGCGTGTTAAAAAACATGGCAGAATTCGTAATCGTTTTGCCGGAACAAGTGAAAGACCTCGTCTGGCAGTTTTCAGAAGCAATAATCATATGTACGCTCAGATTATTGATGACACTGTCGGCAACACGTTAGTATCAGCGTCTACCGTTCAGAAAGAAATCAAGGCTGAGCTTGAGAAAACAAATAATGTGGATGCAGCTGCTTACTTAGGTACAGTTATCGCTAAGAGAGCACTGGAAAAAGGTATCACAACTGTTGTTTTCGACAGAGGCGGCTTCATATATCAGGGTAAAGTAAAAGCATTAGCAGATGCAGCCAGAGAAGCTGGTCTGGAATTCTAATCAAGGAGGAAAACACATGAAACGCGAAATCATTGATGCCAGCCAGTTAGAATTAGAAGAAAAAGTTGTTACCATTAAGCGTGTCACCAAAGTAGTAAAAGGTGGCCGTAACATGAGATTCTCAGCACTGGTTGTAGTTGGCGATGGCAATGGCCATGTAGGCGCAGGCATCGGCAAAGCTGCTGAAATTCCGGAAGCAATCCGTAAAGGCAAACAGGCTGCTGAAAAGAGTCTGGTTTGTATTTCATTAGATGAAAACAAGAGTATCCCTCATGACAATATCGGTAAATTTGGCAGTGCTTCCGTACTGTTAAAGACCGCTAAAGCAGGTACTGGTGTTATCGCCGGTGGCCCCGCTCGTGCCGTTATTGAACTTGCAGGTATTCAGAATATCCGTACAAAATCTTTAGGTTCCAATAACAAACAGAACGTTGTTATGGCTACGATCGCAGGTCTTGCACAGCTGACAACTCCTGAAGCAGTAGCTGCAAAACGTGGCAAATCTGTAGAAGAAATCATCGGCTAGGAGGTAGTAAGATGGCAGAGAAATTAAGAGTTACACTGGTTAAATCTCCCATTGGTGCAGTGCCGAAACATGTTAAAACTGTTGAAGCTCTTGGCCTCAAGAAGATGCATAAAACCGTTGAATTACCGGACAACCCCGCTGTTAGAGGTATGCTCTGGCATGTTAAACATTTAGTTAAAGTAGAAGAAATCTAATACAGAGTCAGGAGGTGCAGTAGATGGATTTATCAACATTAAGACCTGCTGAAGGTTCCAAGCAGAGCGATAACTTCAGAAGAGGCCGTGGCCATGCTTCAGGTAACGGTAAGACTGCTGGTAAGGGACATAAGGGTCAGAAAGCTCGTTCAGGAGCACCCAGAATCGGTTTTGAAGGTGGTCAGATGCCTTTATACAGACGTCTGCCTAAGAGAGGATTCACTTGCAGAAATTCAAAGAACATCATCGCTGTTAATTTAGACAGATTAAACTGTTTTGAAGATGGCGCAGATGTTACGATCGAAGCTTTAGTAAAAGCAAACATCATCAATAAAGCTGGTGATGGCGTTAAGATCATCGCCACTGGTGAATTAACAAAGAAACTCAATGTTAAAGTTAATGCATTCAGTGAAGGCGCAAAAGCAAAAATCGAAGCATTAGGTGGTACTTGCGAGGTAATCTAATATGTGGGAAACACTTAGGAACGCATTAAAAATAAAAGAAATACGAGGAAAACTGCTCTTCACATTATTTATGTTAATCGTTGTTCGTGCAGGATGCCAGATTCCTGTTCCGGGTGTTAATCATTCAGTTGTTGCGGACTTTGTAAAAAACAATACCGGCGACGCTTTCAATTTCTTTGATGCAATGACAGGTGGTTCATTCATGACGATGTCAATATTTGCTTTAAATATTACACCGTACATTACATCATCCATCATTGTACAGTTGCTTACAATTGCAATTCCGAAATTGGAAGAGCTTCAGAAGGATGGAGAGGATGGCCGTAAGGTCATTCTCAAGATCACCAGATATTTAACAGTTGTTCTTGCACTGATCGAATCTCTGGCGATGGCAATCGGATTTGGTAATAAAGGTCTGTACGATAATTATACATGGTATGCAGTGGTAATTACCGTAGTAACCATGACAGCTGGTTCAGCAATCCTGATGTGGATCGGTGAACAGATTACACAGTATGGTGTAGGCAATGGTATTTCAATCGTACTGTTAATTAATATTGTATCCAGTTTACCTGATGATTTCATGACGCTGTATGAAAGATTTATTGCTTCTCAGACAGTATTTATGAAAGTTGTAGCAATAGTAATTATTCTTGCATTACTGGTGGCAATGATTGCATTTACCGTATTGCTGCAGGAGGCAATCCGAAAGATTCCCGTGCAGTATGCGAAAAAGATGCAGGGACGTAAGATGGTAGGCGGTCAGTCTTCTCATATTCCGTTAAAAGTAAACACTGCCGGTGTTATTCCGGTTATTTTCGCGTCATCTCTGATGACGACCCCTGTGGTAATTGCACAGTTCTTCAATGTAGATTACTCTACATTCGGCGGAAAGATTCTGCTTAGCCTCAGTTCTTCTAACTGGTGCAAGCCGGAAGCGCCTCAGTATTCAGTTGGATTCCTGGTATACGCGGTACTGATCGTACTTTTTGCGTATTTCTATACATCCATTACATTTAACCCGATTGAAATTGCGAATAACATGAAGAAACAGGGTGGATTCGTCACCGGTATCAGACCGGGTAAACCCACATCTGATTATCTGGCCAGAATCTTAAATTATATCGTATTCATCGGTGCAATCGGTCTTCTGATTGTATGTGCGATTCCGATTATCGTATCAGGTGTTTTCAATGTAACTCAGATGTCTTTCATGGGTACTTCACTGATCATTATCGTAGGTGTTGTACTGGAAACATTTAAGCAGATTGAAGCTCAGATGACGGTGCGTAATTATAAAGGATTCTTAAATAGCTAAAATAAGCGGCATGCCATTCGGTAATTTCTTTCCGGTACGGAGGTATCAGAAAGGGATCCGAAGAGTATGCTGTTTTTTCGTATAACAGGAACGACAGATTTCTGTTATGCAGCTATAAAAATTTCATTAGGAGGGTAAGCACATGAAAATTATTATGTTGGGTGCTCCTGGTGCAGGAAAAGGCACACAGGCAAAGATGATTGCGGCGAAATATAATATTCCGCATATTTCCACAGGGGATATTTTCAGAGCAAACATCAAAAACGGAACCGAATTGGGGAAAAAGGCAAAGACCTACATGGATGCAGGTCAGCTGGTTCCGGATTCATTAACGGTTGATCTTCTGATGGACAGAATCTCCAAAGAGGATTGTGCAGGCGGATACGTGCTGGACGGATTCCCGAGAACAATTCCTCAGGCAGAATGTCTGGAAGAAGCTCTGAAATCAAGGAATGAAGCAGTTGATTATGCAATCAACGTGGAAGTTCCTGACAGCAACATTGTAAAAAGAATGGGTGGCAGAAGAGCATGTGTTACTTGCGGCGCTACATACCATATCGTTCACATTCCGCCGAAAACAGAGGGAATCTGTGATAAATGCGGAAGTGAATTAATTCTTCGTGATGACGATAAACCCGAAACCGTAGAGAAACGTCTGAAAGTATATCACGATCAGACAAAGCCTCTGATCGATTTCTACAGCGAAAAAGGCGTGCTGAAAGAAGTTGATGGTACACAGGATATGAAAGCCGTTTTCGAAGACATCGTAAAAATTTTAGGAGCATAATAAAATGGCTGTTACAATAAAGTCTGCCAGAGAGATTGAACTGATGAAAGAAGCAGGAAAAATTCTGGCCTACACTCACGATGAGCTGGAAAAGTTCATTCGACCTGGTATTTCGACACTTGATATCGACAAAAAGGGTGAAGAAATCATTCGCAGTTTTGATTGTATTCCTTCCTTCCTAAACTATAACGGATATCCTGCTTCCATCTGTGTATCCGTTAATGACGAAGTGGTTCATGGGATTCCCAACAAGCATCATATTATTAAAGAAGGCGACATTGTCAGCCTGGATGCGGGCGTTATTTACAAGGGATATCATTCAGATGCTGCAAGAACTTACGGGGTAGGAGAAATCAGCCCTGAGGCTGCAAAACTGATTGAAGTTACAAAACAGAGCTTTTTTGAAGGAATAAAATTCGCAAAAGCCGGCAATCATCTGTATGACATTTCCAATGCGATCGATGCTTATGTACGTCCTTTTGGCTACGGCATTGTACAGGATCTTGTAGGTCACGGCATTGGCAGCCATCTGCATGAAGATCCGGAAATTCCGAATTTCCGCCAGAGAAGAAAAGGTATTAAGCTTCAGCCCGGCATGACCCTTGCGGTAGAGCCTATGATCAACATCGGAAGATGTGATGTGGAATGGCTTGATGATGACTGGACAGTAGTAACCGAAGACGGTTCTTTATCGGCACATTATGAAAATACGATTCTGATTACCGAGGGAGAACCGGTGATTTTATCACTCAATATTTAATGATACCAGGGTCAAAAGGTCCGATTGCCGTTGTGTTTGCACAAAAAGGCAATTAACCTGTTCGTGGTATCAGATCAGGGGTAAAATATCTTTCGACCCTGATATCATTTAATTTTAGGAGGTCTCAAATGTCTAAATCTGACGTTATTGAAATTGAAGGAACAGTAGTTGAAAAGCTGCCCAATGCCATGTTTCAGGTAGAACTGGAAAATGGTCATCAGGTACTTGCTCACATCAGCGGAAAGCTGCGTATGAATTACATCCGTATTCTTCCCGGTGATAAGGTAACTCTGGAGCTTTCTCCCTATGACTTAAGTAAGGGAAGAATCATCTGGAGAGATAAGTAAAAAATTATTATCCTGATGCAGAGACCGGGTGTGTGGTTGTCCGGTTGGAGATTGTGTTCACATCCTCATCCGTTTTGGTATGATGTCTGTGCGCTGCGGTATGCGAACTCCATCGCAAACCGGGGTCTGAAAGACCCAATGGTTTTGCTTATGGAGTTGTATACCGCAGCGCACAGGGATGTACGGTTTTGTGGGATGAGGATGTGGGATTGCAGTTTTCTCCTGCGGACAATCATAGGTTGTGTGCTCTGCATAAGAGGATATTAATTTTATATAGAAGGAACGCGTATTGGTTTCCTGAAAGAAATTGACTTTCCTGGAAAGGGACTGACTTTTCGTGGGAGGGAAATCAACTTTTGCTTTTGGCTGGAGAAGGGATGGGCTTTTTCCGGAAAAAGGGTGCGCATGAGTCCTTTTTATGAAAAAGCTGTTACAGGCAGATATATTTTAAGAAAATGTAAAAAAGTGCTTGCATATTTTGTGTTTCTATGATAGAATCCAAAATGGACTTTTTGAAAGGAGAGTATGAAATGAAAGTAAGATCATCAGTAAAACCCATTTGCGAAAAGTGCAAAATCATTAAGAGAAAAGGAAGCATCAGAGTAATCTGTGAAAATCCTAAACACAAACAGAGACAGGGTTAATTTTCTGAAGTTTGTGTCAGCAACTTAATTTGACGGCTGCGGTATGTTTTCGGACATGCTGATCCCTATATAGGTTCTGACAGAAACATTTAATTCTGTCCGGACCACCGGAATTTGCGGATATGCGTTTTGGAAGGTTAGGAACCGCAAGACTGCGTGTAAGCAAATTTTCCATGCCATTACGTCCCTGAGACGCGGAAACACCATGTGATGGCATTTGACAGGGACTCAAACACGATTGAGAAAGTGTGTTTTCATGCTTCTGGTTTCAGAGGCGAAAAAATTTTAAAGACTATAACGGAGGTGTAAAACACTTATGGCTCGTATTTCTGGTGTCGATTTACCTAGAGAAAAACGCGTTGAAATCGCTCTTACTTACATCTACGGTATTGGTGGAACAACAGCTAAGCGTCTGCTTGCTGCTGCTAACGTAAACCCCGATACTCGTGTAAAAGACCTGACTGACGATGAAGTTAAGGCTCTTGCAGAAGCGATCGAAACAGAACACGTACTGGTAGAAGGTGACTTACGTAGAGAAGTTGCTATGAACATCAAGAGACTTCAGGAAATTGGTTGCTACAGAGGCATCCGTCACAGAAGAGGTCTTCCTGTACGTGGACAGAAAACAAAAACCAACGCAAGAACACGCAAAGGTCCCAAGAAGACAGTTGCAAACAAGAAGAAATAAGACCAGGTAAGAGATAAGACTCTTTCCGGCTAAACAGTAACGAACAAATAAAGTATTCAAGATTTTGTTTCGTGGCAGAAGGCCACAGATTAATACTTGAGAAAGGAACCCGACAGGGAAAGGTTAGTTTAAATGGCTACTAAAAAAGTGTCAGCGAGAAAAATGACTAAAAAACGTGTCAAGAAAAACGTTGAACGCGGACAGGCGCACATTCAGTCATCATTCAATAATACAATCGTAACCCTGACTGATAATCAGGGAAATGCCCTTTCATGGGCAAGTGCAGGCGGTCTGGGATTCAGAGGTTCAAGGAAATCTACTCCCTATGCAGCTCAGATGGCTGCAGAAACTGCAACAAAAGCAGCTTTAATCCATGGTTTAAAATCTGTAGATGTTATGGTTAAAGGACCCGGTTCAGGCAGAGAAGCTGCTATCAGAGCACTTCAGGCTTGCGGTCTGGAAGTAACAAGTATCAAGGATGTTACACCCGTTCCTCATAACGGATGCCGTCCGCCCAAACGCAGAAGAGTCTAATAGGAGGAAAGTAAAGTGGCAGTTAATAGAGTTCCGGTTCTTAAAAGATGTAGATCTCTGGCTCTCGACCCCAGCTATTTAGGTGTTGAAAAGAAGTCTAACAGAAACGCAGCAAGAGCTAATAAGAAGATGAGCGAGTATGGTCTCCAGATGAGAGAAAAACAGAAAGCAAAATTCATCTACGGTGTTTTAGAAAAACCTTTTAGAAATTATTATGCAAAAGCAAAACGTATGAACGGTATGGTTGGTGACAACCTGATGATCCTTCTGGAAAGAAGAATTGACAACGTTGTTTTCCGTGCCGGTTTTGCTCGTACAAGAAGAGAAGCAAGACAGGTTGTAGACCACAAGCAGCTTCTGGTTAACGGCAAGAAGGTTAACATCCCTTCATACCAGATTAAAGCTGGTGACGTTATCACTGTAAAAGAAACCAAAAAAGACTCTCAGAGATATAAAGATATTCTGGAAGTAACAGCAGGCAGAATCGTACCTGAATGGATTGATGTTGATACAGAAACATTAACCATCACAATCAAATCTTTACCTACAAGAGAAATGATTGACGTTCCGGTTAACGAAATGCTTATCGTCGAATTATATTCCAAATAATTAAGTACTGATCAGTCAATAGTAACCCGTCAATCCAACATCCTTTAAGGAGGCTCTTAAATAGTGTTTGATTTTGAAAAGCCCAACATTGAAATCGTAGAGATTTCAGAAGATAAAAAGTACGGTAAATTCGTTGTAGAACCGCTGGAACGCGGATACGGTACGACACTTGGCAACTCCCTTAGAAGAATCATGTTATCTTCTTTACCGGGATGTGCAGTAAGTCAGGTCAAGATTGAGGGTATTCAGCATGAATTCAGTCCTATTCCCGGTGTAAAGGAAGATGTGACTGAGATCATTATGAATATCAAAAGTCTCGCTATTAAGAACAACAGTGATTCCAACGAAGTTAAAACTGCGTACATTGAGTTCGAAGGCGAAGGTGTGGTTACAGCTGCAGATATTCATACAGACTCCGATATTGAGATTTTAAATAAGGATCTTGTGATTGCAACCCTGAATGGTGGGACTGACAGTAAGCTTTATATGGAACTTACGATTTCCAAAGGCAGAGGCTATGTCAGCGCTGAACGCAACAAAGATGACGATCTGCCCATCGGTGTAATTGCTGTAGATTCAATCTACACGCCTGTAGAACGTGTAAATCTGAAGGTAGAGAATACTCGTGTCCGTCAGATTACCGACTTCGACAAGTTAACCCTGGACGTTACTACAAACGGTACTCTTGCTCCCGACGATGCTGTAAGCTTCGCAGCTAAGGTATTAAGTGAGCATCTGAACCTGTTCATCGACCTTTCTGAGAATGCAAAAGACATTGATGTCATTGTTCCCAGAGATGAAGATGGCCCCAGCAAAGCTCTTGAAATGAACATTGATGAACTTGAACTTTCCGTTCGTTCATACAACTGTCTGAAGAGAGCCGGTATCAATACCGTTGAAGAACTTTGCAACAGAACACCCGAAGATATGATGAAAGTTCGTAACCTCGGAAGAAAGTCTCTGGAAGAAGTTCTTGCCAAGTTAAAAGAACTTGGTCTGGAATTAAATCCCAGCGAAGAATGATCGCGAAGGCCTTAAGCCATGCAAAATAGCGGAAGAACATCCTGACTGTGCTTGCACGGGAAGAATGCCGAACATGGCTTACGGCAGAATATACAGACCCGGAGTGATAAGTCCACAGGCGCACTCTGGGTTCCTTTACGAAATAGTACAGCACGATACGCTGCGGTGTGTCGCATAGGAGTAAATGAAAGGTTCAGTAAGACCCGTGAGGCGTGATCCCGTTACTCCAGAGAATGGAGGAATTTAAAATGGCAGGATATAGAAAATTAGGAAGAACATCCGA
Source organism: Lachnospiraceae bacterium (assembly GCA_030536685.1). Classification (GTDB taxonomy): domain Bacteria; phylum Bacillota; class Clostridia; order Lachnospirales; family Lachnospiraceae; genus TWA4. The sequence continues at coordinate 5,546 of JAUNPP010000078.1, read as the reverse complement.
TCAGAGAAAAGCTTTATTAAGAAGCCAGGTAACAAGCCTGTTATACCATGGAAAGATCAAAACTACAGAATCCAAGGCTAAAGAAATCCGTAAGATCGCTGAAGGTCTGATCGCTATGGCAGTTAAAGAATGCGATAACTTCGAAGAAGTTACTGTAACAGCTAAGGTTGCACGTAAAGATGCTAACGGCAAGAGAGTAAAAGAAACTAACGCTGAAGGCAAGAAAGTAACTGTTTACGATGAAGTTCAGAAGACAATCAAGAAAGATAAGCCTTCAAGACTGCACGCAAGAAGACAGATGCTGAAAGTTCTTTACCCTGTAAAGGAAGTTCCCGCTGCAGCTGCTGGTAAGAAGAAAAACACCAAAGAAGTTGACATGGTTGCAAAAATGTTCGACGAAATCGCTCCTCAGTACAAGACTCGTCAGGGTGGTTACACAAGAATCATCAAGATTGGTCAGCGTAAAGGCGATGCTGCAATGGAAGTTCTGATCGAATTAGTATAATTCTGATTATAAATAAGAAAATTCGGACCAGGCCGTGAGGTCTGGTCTTTTTTGTATAAATAGAAATTGCCTTTCCCACTTATATAGAAAGTTTTGCGGGAATCTTTTTGTATAGAAGGAAAAATTGCATTTTTTTCTGAAATATTGTGGAAAAGAAAGGTTTTCGGAGTGTTTAGCTTGCATAATTTCCGATAGCAGTGTAAGATAACTCCGTGAAGAAATTCAGAAATAACCCGGCGTTTCTGCTGTGAAGCGTATGTCATGCGCTGACGACAGTAATACATGTGCCTGTGCTGATGACAGTAATACATGTGTACCTGTGCCATAGCAGTCTGTAAGCCTGCGCCGGATGTCATGCGCTGCATGGCGGTTACACATGACGTTGTACCTAACAAATATGACAGGAGAGCAGTCAATATGAGTTTCATAAAATTATTAAAGCTGGTTCACAACTACGTCACGATTGACGAAGACGGAGAAGTAGAAGAGGTGAACCGCGCTGTAGATGGTGTTGATGCCGAGATCAATGAGGGAGAGTTTGTAGCGATTCTGGGACATAACGGTTCTGGAAAATCTACTCTGGCAAAGCATCTGAATGGTCTTCTATTTCCTGATGAAGGAACTGTGTGGATCGGTGGTTATGATACAAAAGAGGAAGAAAATCTTCTGAAGATCCGCCAGACAACGGGGATGGTTTTTCAGAATCCCGATAATCAGATCATCGGCAGTATAGTAGAAGAGGATGTTGCCTTTGGCCTGGAAAATATCGGTGTGGAAACCGAAAAAATCTGGAAACGGGTGGCAGAAAGTCTTGAGGCTGTCGGCATGACAGCATACAGAGAGCAGTCTCCGAACCGTTTATCGGGCGGACAGAAGCAGAGAGTGGCAATCGCCGGCGTTATGGCGATGCGCCCCAAATGTATTATTTTGGATGAATCCACAGCAATGTTAGATCCTGTGGGCAGAAAAGAAGTAATCCAGACGATCAGCCAGCTGAATAAAGAAGAAGGCATCACGGTTATTTTAATTACACATTACATGGAAGAAGCAGTTTGTGCTGACCGGGTTTTCGTAATGCATGAAGGACATTTGGTAATGGAAGGAAATCCCAGAGAGATTTTCTCTCAGGTTGAAACACTGAAGTCCTATCATCTGGATGTACCCCAGGTTACAGAGCTTGCTTATGAATTGAATAAAGAAGGAATCATGCTTCCGTCAGATATTTTAACGGTAGATGAGATGGTGGATATATTATGTCAATTAGATTAGAACATATTTCATTGGATTATCAGGATGGCGGAAGAACGATTCATGCATTAAAGGATATCAATCTGGAAATTTCGGATAATCAGTTTATCGGTCTGATCGGACACACCGGCTCCGGAAAATCCTCACTGATCCAGCATTTGAATGGTCTGCTTCACGCTACATCAGGAGCAATTTATTATAATGGTGAAAATATTTATGCAGAAGGCTACAATATGCGTCAGCTGCGAAATAAGGTAGGACTTGTATTTCAGTATCCCGAGCATCAGCTCTTTGAAGTGGATGTATTTTCGGACGTCTGCTTTGGCCCGAAAAATCAGGGGCTTTCCAGAGAAGAAGTTGAAGCAAGGGCAAAAGAGGCAATTGAACTCGCAGGTCTGGATGAAAGCTACTACCGCAAATCACCTTTCGAGCTTTCAGGCGGACAGAAACGCCGTGTGGCAATCGCAGGCGTACTGGCTATGAAACCTGAAATACTGGTACTTGACGAACCTACCGCAGGTCTTGACCCGCAGGGTCGTGATGAGATACTGGGACAGATCAGCAAATTGAAAAAAGAACGCAATATGACGATTGTGCTGGTTTCACACAGTATGGAGGACGTTGCCCGCTATGTAGACCGGCTGATCGTTATGAATAAAGGAGAAGCCGTATTTGACGGAACGCCCAGAGAAGTATTCCGCCATTACAAAGAGCTGGAAAAAATCGGTCTGGCGGCGCCGCAGGTAACTTATCTGATGCATGAGCTGAAGCGAAAAGGTCTGGATGTCAATACCGATGTGATAACGGTAGAAGAAGCCAGAGAAGAGCTTGCACGGGTTCTGAAAAAATCCGTGGTGGAAACAGAAGAAAACACTGTACAAAAATCAGGAGATACAACAGAAGAAAATCAGTCTGTTTTTAATCAGAGAGAACAGGAGGATTCATCAGAATGTTAAGAAAAATTACAATTGGACAGTATTATTCCATTGAATCCTTTATTCATAAACTCGATCCCAGAGTAAAGCTGTTTGCGACATTGATGTATGTAATTTCGCTGTTTGTGGTAAACAACTGGGCAGGATATCTTCTGGGTGCACTGGCGCTTGCAGTTTATATCCGGGCATCCAAAGTTCCGTTATCGTTTATTATGAGAGGTCTGAAACCGATCATTTTCCTGCTCTGCTTCAGCGTGCTGTTTAATCTGTTTCTGACAGATGGAGGAAAGGTACTGATTTCCTTCTGGATTATCAAAATTACGACAGAAGGTGTGAAAAGTGCATTTTTTATGGGAATCCGTCTGATCATGCTGATCATTGGTTCCAGTATTATGACATACACAACGACTCCGAATCAGCTGACGGATGCAATGGAAAAAAGCCTGGGATTTTTAAATAAGGTAAAGGTTCCCGTACATGAGCTGGCAATGATGATGTCGATCGCGCTTCGTTTTATCCCGATCCTTGTGGAAGAAACGGATAAAATTATGAAAGCGCAGCTTGCCCGCGGCGCTAATTTTGAAGAAGGAAACCTGATTCAGAGAGCAAAAGCAATGGTTCCGATTCTGGTACCGCTGTTCATTTCCGCCTTTCGCCGTGCCACAGATCTGGCGCTGGCGATGGAAGCACGCTGTTATCACGGCGGTGACGGACGTACTAAAATGAAGCCTTTGAAGTATAAGCGCTGTGATTATATGATGTACGCTGCATTTGCCATATACTTTGCTTCCATGCTGGGAAGCCGTTTCCTGCCGTTGTAATAAAAGAATTTAGTACCTGCGCTGCCATCTGGCGGCGCAGTGTGGATTTATGCGAAAAACTTCAGGATGCAATGTGGATTTATGCGAAAAACTTTCAGCGTGCAATGTGAATTTATGCGGAAAACCTTCAGTATTATGCTGCCGCCAGGCGGCAGCGCAGGAGAGCAAAATGAAAAGAATCAAATTGATTGTAGCTTATGACGGGACAAATTATTCCGGGTGGCAGGTGCAGAATAACGGGGAAACAATCGAAGGAGTATTAAATCGTGCAATTTCGGAGCTGACAGGTGAAGAAATTACGGTAATCGGAGCCAGCCGCACAGACGCGGGTGTTCATGCGCTGGGAAATGTTGCTGTATTTGACACGGAAAGCAGAATTCCCGGTGAAAAGTTTGTTTTTGCCTTGAACATCCGTCTGCCGGAGGATATCAGGATTCAGGATTCCTGTGAAGTTCCCTTGGATTTTCATCCCCGTAAATGTGTCAGCACCAAGGTATATGAGTACCGTATTTTAAACCGGAAATTTGAGCTTCCCTGTGAACGTTATACTTCTTATTTTTATCATCGTCCGCTGGATGTGGAACGAATGCAGAAAGCTGCCTCTTATCTGGTCGGAGAACATGATTTTAAGAGTTTTTGCTCTATTCATACACAGGCATTAACAACGGTACGTACTATTTACAGCATTGATGTGGATAAATGCGGTGATTTTATCACGATCTGTGTAAAAGGCAGCGGATTTCTTTATAACATGGTAAGAATTATCGCAGGAACCCTGATCCAGGCGGGAATCGGTGCATTTCCTCCCGAGCATGTAAAAGAAATGCTTCTGGCGCTTGACAGACAGGCCGCAAGCCAGACAGCTCCGGCACGAGGACTGCGGCTGGTAGAGATACAGTATGAGAAAATGTAAATTCATAACAGTATGAGGAAATGTAAATTCATACTTGACAGAATTTGGGGCTTGTAGTATACTGAGAAAGCTGGTTTGCGCCATGGCGGGCCCGGACATCCCGGTATAGCTGCAGAATCGGTAACTTATTCATGTCGACAGGTGGACAGTAATGGAACTTCTCCAAATCCGTCACTGTTCGTACTCGATCTATAGATATTTTAAATCAGGAGGAATTGTTCATGAAGACTTTCATGGCTAGCGCATCTTCAATCGAAAGAAAATGGTATGTAGTTGATGCTACAGGTATGACACTGGGTCGTCTGGCATCAGAAGTTGCAAAGATTTTAAGAGGTAAGAATAAAGCTATCTTTACACCTCATATCGATACAGGTGATTATGTTATCGTTGTTAATGCAGACAAGATTAAAGTATCAGGTAAGAAAATGGATCAGAAGATCTATTACAGCCACTCTGATTATGTAGGTGGTATGAAGACTACTACTTTAAAAGAACTGCTCGCTAAGAAACCTGAAAAGGTTATGGAACTGGCTGTTAAAGGTATGCTTCCCAAAGGACCTTTAGGAAGACAGATGTACAAAAAACTGTTTGTTTACGCAGGACCTGATCACAAACATGCTGCTCAGAAACCTGAAGTAATCACTTTTTAAGAGGTCTGAAAGGAGAATATAACAATGGCTAAAGTATCTTACTGTGGAACAGGTAGAAGAAAAACAAGTGTTGCCAGAGTTTACTTAACACCTGGTACAGGCAACATTGTAATTAATAAAAGAAACATTGATGAATATTTCGGTCTGGAAACTTTAAAGGTAACTGTTCGTCAGCCCCTGGTTGCAACCGAAACATTAGATAAATTTGACGTTTTAGTTAACGTATACGGCGGTGGCTTCACTGGCCAGGCTGGTGCTATCAGACATGGTATCTCCAGAGCTTTATTAAAAGCAGATTTAGAATATCGTCCCGTACTGAAAAAAGCAGGCTTCCTGACAAGAGATCCTCGTATGAAAGAAAGAAAGAAGTACGGTCTCAAGGCAGCTCGTCGCGCGCCTCAGTTCAGCAAGCGATAATCTGCTGTACAAACCGTATCAAAATGGTTCAAAAAGCCCGGAAAATCAAGGTTTTCC
>JAUNPP010000077.1 GCA_030536685.1 Lachnospiraceae bacterium | reverse complement strand
CTGCATTTTTTTCTGCTGCTTTTTCCTCTGCTGCATTCACAGCTGTGCCTTCATTTATCTCTCTGCTCATTCCTTTTTCACCCTTCATTTATTTCCCTGTAGCTGCATTTATCTGAAGCACTGCTTCAAATCGGCAGATCTGCTTTAGATCGGAAGTCTTTATTAAGAACGGCAGTCTTTCTTCAGATTGGCGGTTTCTTCTACTTTCCGGCGTTTTTTCTGACTGCGCGGCCAGCCTCTCCGATATAGGAAAGAGAACCGAAGATAACGATAACGTCATCCTTTTTCGCCTTTGCAAAGGCTGCCTTTACAGCGGTTTCAATATCCTCACAGGCCGTTACATCCGAATGATAGTTTTTAAGAACCTGCGCCAGCTTTTCTGCTTCCAGCGCACGGGGGTTAGCCGGCGGTGTAATCGTAAACATTTTTTCAAATAACGGCGCGATCATCTCACATTCTTCATCATATGCTTTATCAGCAAGCACACCCATAATACCGAAAATCCGTTTGCCGGAGAAATAATACTCCAATGACTGTTTCAGCTGTTTCATGCCGTGAGGATTATGTGCTCCATCGATAATTACCTGAGGATCTTTTGAAATCGTGTCAAAACGTCCGTGCCATACTGCCTTTTCCAGACCTTCTTTGATATGTTCGGTTGTAACGGTCAGTCCCCAGTCATCAAGCACCTTTGCCGCTTCAATTGCAAGACAGGCATTGTCCACCTGATATCTTCCGATCAGCCGAATCTTCAGATCTGTAAAGTATTTGTAATCAAAATGAATCATCGGCGCTCCATCCTGCGCATATTCCAGCTCATCGTAAATACGAAGTCTGGAATCATCGGTCAAAAGCAGCGGACAGCCGACACGGCCGCATACCTTTTCAATGACAAGGCGTGCGCGCTTCTGCTGTCTGCCAACGCATACAGGAGCACGATTTTTGATAATACCGGCCTTTGCTTCTGTAATCTCCTCCAGAGTATCTCCCAGAATACCGGTGTGATCCAGTCCGATCGGCGTCAGGACATTACACAGAACGTTCTCGACAACGTTCGTTGCGTCATCGCGTCCTCCCAGACCACATTCAAGAACCACAACATCGCATTCCATCTCTACAAAATATAAAAATCCGATTGCCGTCTCCACCTCAAACAAAGTGGGGCGCGCCAGACCTTCTTCTTCCATGGAAGCAATCACAGTTTTGATTTGTTTCACATAACGGCATAATGCTTCTCTTTCAATATTATTGCCGTTTATCTGTACAAATTCTTCATATTCAAATACCCGGGGAGAGGCATAACGTCCGACTGTATACCCTGCGCACTGCAGAATCGTGCTGATAAACGCCAGAGTTGAACCCTTTCCGTTTGTTCCTGCAATGTGTACAAACTGCAGCTTTTCCTGGGGATTATCCAGTCTCGCCAGTAATTGCTGCATCGTTTCCAATCCAAATACCATCCCGGAATGTGAAATCTCCGAAAGATAATCTTTTGCTTCTTCGTATGTCATAACATACCTCCGTTTATATTTCTTTTTTTATAGTATTTTTTCATTTCGAATTGCTCCCTTGCAGAGCATTTTCCGTAATTCTCCAAACATGAAAAAGAACCTCACTTTATCTTATCATTTTTTCACAATAATTCAACCCTGACAGCATATTTCTATTTTTCCTGCACATACTTTGCCTATGAAAAAAAATAATTTCTCACCGCACAGTTTTCGAAAAAATTTTATCCGATGCGGTCTGATTGGATGGTCGGCAGAGCTTTTTTTCACCTGTTTTCACAATCTGGCTGCAACAAATGACAAACGTCTCATCGGACAGACTTCACTGCTTATGTTTCCCATTTACGGATTCGGTACCCTGATTCCGGTTATATCCGGCTATCTGAAAAAGCTGGGAATATTTCTTCGTGGAAGCATTTATGCCGTTCTGATCTTCCTGATGGAATACCTTTCCGGCAGCTTTCTTCGCCTCTTCAACGCCTGCCCATGGGATTACACCGGAGAAAGCCGTTATCAGATCAACGGTCTGATCCGACTCGATTTCTTCCCGTTCTGGTTTCTTCTGGGACTGCTTTTTGAACGAACCGGTCTGCGAAAATAGCATTTGCATGCATGTATTTTTATGCATTACTCTCAAATCTGCACCTGAATCTGTTTCATTTGGCAAATCTGCTAATATTCAGGTGCATTTTTTTTCATACATCTCCGAATTTCAAAACAATTTTCCATGCATAAAAATTCATTTTTACATTTTTTCCTGCATTTTATACAAGCAAAAATACAACTTTACTCAAAAATGCTCAGAAAAACACAATTTAAAAGGAGACGCTTGCAAAGATGTTATCAGAATGATATAATCGTTCCATTCGGACATTAAGGTCTGCCAAACCTTACAGAAAAAAGGAGGAAAACTGATATTGGATAATACAACAGAAACACAGTTAAATATATTGCAGGAAAAATTAGATCAGCTGGTTGCATTCTGTAAGGAATCCGGTCACATTGACCCCAATCTTTATTCAGAGTATGACGTAAAACGGGGACTGCGTGATTCCACCGGTAAAGGCGTGCTGACAGGCCTTACTGAAATTTCAGATGTAGTTGCCTACGAATTGAAAAACGGTCATCAGATTCCCGCCAACGGGCGGCTGTATTTTCAGGGATATGACGTGGAGGATTTAATTGAGGGAGCACATGGCAAGAGATTCTGCTTTGAAGAGATCACGTATCTGCTGATGTTTGGGGAACTGCCCAATTCCCAGCAGCTGAATGATTTTATCGAACTGCTGACCGCAGCAAGGATTCTGCCGTCCAAATTCGTCCGCGACGTTATCATGAAGGCTCCCAGCGCCAATCTGATGAATGCGCTTCAGCGAAGCGTTCTGACGCTCTATTCCTATGACCAGAATCCCGACAGCATCGAGATTGGCAATGTACTGCGCCAGTCACTCAAACTGATCGCTACTTTCCCGCTGATTGCGGTTTACGCATACGGAGCCCACAACCATTACCACAACGATAAGGCGCTGGTTATCCGAAATCCGGAAAGTACCCTTTCCATTGCGGAAAACCTTCTGCAGATTCTTCGTATAGACGGCAAATTTACACCTCTGGAGGCGCAGGTTCTTGACGTATGCCTGATTCTGCATGCGGAACACGGCGGTGGTAATAACTCCACCTTCACAACACACGTTGTCTCCTCCTCCGGCACAGATACATACTCTGCTGTTGCTGCTTCTCTTGCCTCTTTAAAAGGTCCTAAGCACGGCGGCGCCAATCTGAAGGTATCCCTGATGTTTGAGGATTTAAAAGCCAACATCGAAAACTGGGAGGACGAGGATGAGATCAAGACCTATCTGCTGAAGATTCTGGATAAACAGGCATTTGACCACACCGGTCTGATTTACGGTATGGGACATGCAGTTTATACGCTTTCCGACCCCAGATGTGTAATCCTGAAGCGCTACGCCGCAAAGCTTGCCGAAGCCAAAGGACGCATGGCTGAATTTGAATTTATGTCCAGAGTTGAAAATCTGGCCGGCGATTTAGTTGCTCAGAAACGTAACGTTTTCAAAAAGATCTGTGCAAACGTCGATTTCTACAGCGGCTTCGTATATTCCATGCTGGATATTCCCTACGAACTTTACACTCCGCTGTTTGCCATTGCCCGTATCTCCGGCTGGTGCGCACACCGTATGGAGGAACTGGTCAATGCCGGAAAGATTATCCGTCCCGCCTACAAGTACGTTGGCACACATAAAAACTATTATGCTCTCGAGGACAGATTCTGGTAGATTTCAGCAGATTCCGACGGAGCTTTTCTCACAAAAGCAAAAAAGGCTGTAAGGGTATTCCTGCAGCCTTTTCTGCTTTTTTGCCCTGCAGTCATTCACACTGCGCGATGCCAAAAAACTGTCTCCACAGCCGGAGAAGATAATCCCTGTAGGAGGCTTTTTTCACATCCTCGGCTGCCAGGATCTGCACCTCACCCAGCTTTTCCTTTCCCTGGTAATAGGCCAGAATACCTGCTTTATCTCCTGCCTTTACCGGCGCTTTTAAAGAATCCGGCAGTTCCAGCTTCTTCTCTACTTTTCCAAACGCCTTTCCATCTGTACGAATCAATGAAAAACTGCCTTCATATTTTAAAGCTGCCGTTTCCTTTTTTCCTCCATCTACCTTCAGGTTTTCCAGCTTCGGGGGACTGGTATCCTCATATCGGCTGCAGACAGAATAACCGTAATCCAGCAGCGATTTTGCCTCGGAAAACCGGATTTTATAATTTTCAGCTGCCAGAACGACCGCGATCATATCAATCCCGTCTTTGCGCCCCGTTGCGGACAGACAGCAGCCAGCCAGACTGGTGCTTCCTGTTTTCAGACCGGTCACGGTAAAATCCGTCTGCATCTTCAACAGCTTATTGGTATTGGACAGTCCAAATTCACTCTCTCCTTTACTGGTGCGGTGGATAATCGTGTCCATCCATATTGTACTGTAATCCATTATCTGAGGATATTTCCCGATTAGCTCCCTGCTCATAACCGCAATGTCACGTGCCGTTGTCAGATGCTTTGGGGATTCTGTCAGCCCGCAGCAGTCTGTGAAATGAGTCTGTGTCATCCCAAGTCCTTCTGCCCGCTTATTCATCATGCCTACAAAGGCTTCCTCTGTTCCCCCGATCCGCTCTGCCATCGTCACAGAAGCATCATTCCCTGACGCCATCACAATACATTTGATCAGGGTTTCCACGGTCTGCTGCTCTCCTTCTTCCAGATACACCTGAGAACCGCCCATGGATTTTGCATGCGCGCTGGTGGTAACCATTTCCTCCATGGTAATTTCCCCCTGCTCCAAAGCATCAAAAATTAAGATCAGTGTCATAATTTTGGTGATACTTGCCGGAGAGCGACGTTCATCCGCATTTTTTTCATAAATCACATTTCCGGTAGATGCCTCCATCAAAATGGCAGCCTTCGAACCGACCTCCGGCGGTGCGGCTTGCGCACAAACGGAAAACGGATTCCAGGCAGCAGCCAGCGCCGACAGTAACATCGGCAGCAGAAATGCCATTGAAAGCATTCTGCGGATTTTCAGCTTACCCGCACAAAGCAAATTTACACTTATCCTGCATCTGCGCATAAAAATAACCCCTGCATCCGGTTTATTATTATTGTACCGGCTCAGGGGCCTGATTATGAGTATTATCTGAAAAACTTACAGCATCCCGCTGCTTTTATGATGGCTGTTCACAGGCGTGTCCACAGATCTGCTAATTCTTTTTAAAAAGAGGATTGCTGTAAACTCCTGCGTCTGTCATCTGCTTCAGTGAATCCCGTACAAGAGGCGTATCCGCGGAATAGGTGAGACCAAACCAGTGCGCACCTGTTTCAAGCACCTTCACCTTTGCGGTGCCCTCCTCCAGCAGTTCTCCGATAATCGTAGGAAGCAGATATTCTGAGGTCAGATTTCCTTGCGGAACTGCTTTCAGGAAATCCACAAAACGATCCTCCAAAATCTTCATAAATTCCGGTGTCAGTCCCCACATGTTCATCGATACCAGTGAATGCAGATCCAACTCCCGTTCTCCGGCAACCGCCTTATCCGGTTTCTTTTCAATATCATGTGTTTCTTCAATATTGATCAAATATCCATCTTTATCCATCTGGCAGATACCGCGGGTTACCGTTCCATGGTCACTCAGCGTATTGCCCAGAACAAATCCCGGCATACAGAAACAGTTCTCAACAGACTGTCCTTTCTGTCTTGCGAGTTCCTGCTCTACGAGACAGTCATGAATTTTGATAAAAGCTTCTTTTCCATAGTAATCATCCGCATTGATCACCGCAAACGGCCCCTGGATCACATCTCTGGCGGCCAGAACAGCATGTCCCGTTCCCCAGGGCTTTGTACGTTTGTCAGGACAGGTAAAGCCCTCCGGCAGATCATTCATATCCTGAAATGCATAATCTACTTTACAAAGTCCTTCCAGTTTGGAACCCAGCTGAGTCCGAAAATCCTCTTCCAGATTCTTTCTGATAATAAACACAATATGATTAAAGCCTGCTTCCAGAGCATCATAGATCGAATATTCCATAATAACTTCGCCGGATGGACCAACCGGTGTTAACTGCTTACAACCATCTTTAAATCTTGATCCGATACCAGCTGCCATAATTCCCAAAGAAATTTCCATGTTCCCCTCCAACATTTCTGATTTTGTACCTTATTCAGCAATAATTCAGCCAGCATCTGCAATTTCTGCACGGCCAAATTGTTATCATATTCTAACACACCCATCTTCGTTTTACCAGCTTTTCTTATTTTTTTACGATGTCTTTAAAGAATCTTAATAATATTTTTACACTGAATCTGGATTTTTTTACATGAAACACGGATTTTTTATTGTTCCTTTACTTAAAATGTGCTAAACTGAAAACTATTCAGGAAAGGTAACCTCTCAGTTCGTGTACCTTTCAAACAGAAAGCGAGGTATTAATCATGAAAAAATCTGTTAAAATTTTCGCGGCTCTCTCCGCAGCCGCAGTTGCCGCAGCTGCCGGCATCACCTGCTTACGCAAGTTCTACGAAAGAAGACATGACGACGACGCCATCTTCGAGGAAGAAGATGACTTTGATTTTGATTTTGATGACGATGAAGATAACACAACCGGTACCTGTGAATGTGCTGATGAGGAAGAAACCTTCCACTGCGCACAGGATGATACCGCCAGCGAAGAAGATTACGGATGCTCCAATGAAGCAGTAACCGGCGCATCCGATGAAGCTGACTGTACCTGCTCTGGTGAAGCTGCTGCCGGCGCATCCGATGAAGCTGACTGTACCTGCTCTGGTGAAGCTGCTGCCGGCGCATCCGATGAAGCTGACTGCTCCTGCTCTGATGAAACAAAAGCCTGAATTTCAGGCCGCTGAACTTTTTTATATACTGCTTTTTTACCATGCTTTCCCGCCGAATGCTCACTGCTTCGGAGGGAAAGCATGTATAATTTTCACTTCATTGCGATGGATGCTGAGGGATTCCCATATATCGCAATTCCTGCCCTAACCTGAATTCCCATCCTATACCTGAATTCCTGTCCTATACCTGAATCATTCCCATATGAACGTAACAATATAAAAATCCAGATTCTCTACATATGATACCTTATTCGCTGTTCCAACGCAGTCTTCCAGCACACTGAAAATATTCTGTTCTTCAATCAGCAGTTTCCTTGCTGCCTGATACTGCTTTTGATCTCCAAACCGAACGCTGAGCATTTTTTCTCCCCGATCGGCGCACCTTTTCAGAAGCTTTTTAAAATGAGCCAGATCCCACTTTTCAAAATATTGCTTCTCATAAATAAAATAATTATACTTTCTGGATGTGCACTCCGGTAAATTCAGTTCTTCCCCCACGATATGCGTTTTGGAAATCTCCTTCCCGGTCACGCAGAAATATGCATAATTCACTATATCAACCGATGCTTTTTCATCTCCCAAAAAGCTTGGATCACCCCATGTAACATCAAGATAATACCACTCTCCGTCTACCTTCACCATATTCCATGCATGATTGGTTTTCGTATCTTTTGTAACACCGGAAACCGTAACACAGGGAATTCCCTGATACTGCAGCAAATACTGCATCGCCACAGAATACCCCTGACATACGGAATAACCACTGCCGAATACACTGCAGATATTCTGATTATTCTTTACGTTTTCCTTATATTCGGTATGTTTTACAATATAATCAAATGTAAATCTGAGAATATCATAATCGCCTGATTTTTTTGTAATTCCCTGTTTTTTTGCAGCTTTTGTAAATTTATCCAGATAACTGCCAATCGTTTCCTGCCAGGCGGCAACCTCTTTCTTTTTCATAGTCTGTTTCATGGAAAATTCCACGGAAAGAATATTGCTGCCTCTTTTCATTGTATTGATCGTATAACCCTCCACCCAGAAAATCTCCGGATGATCTGCAATCATGTGATTGTATACCCTGCGGATCAGCTCTGAATCCGTTGTATCCAGAACCCTGGATTTTTGAAAGCCTGTTACGGCCTCATAAAGCTGTTCATACACGATCTTCTCTTCATCTGAAAGTGTCCCATAGCAATATCCCGGCTTTCCCAGCAGCGATTCCTTTCTCCGGCGCGCAGCTATAAGGTCCAGCTGTTGATTGCTGTTCTCCACCTCTTCCGATTCTGCCAAAACAGATGAAATTTCCCGGTTTCCGGCAGAAGGAAGCAGGGTATCGGAGGAAACAGCCGTACATCCGCTGCATAAAAAAATAGAAACAACCAGCGCTGCCACACCGGCTGCCTTAAAAAATCTATATCTGAACATAAATCATGATCTCCTGTGAACTGTTCTGTCCACTCCCCATCGCCTAAAACCAGGGAGTTTCCCGTTTCAATCATGATAATATAGCCGTTTTCCTTCTGTCAACAGAATCTATCTTAATTTTTTATATACCATATTAAAAAACAATGAAATTTTGCATTATTAGTTGACAGCCACATATGACCTTACTATACTGAAAGCTGTTTGCAGCATTATCAAATTTAAAATGGAGGTTATAATGAATTTAATACTTGATGCCCTGAAAGGAATTCTTATGGGAATTGCCAATATTATTCCCGGTGTCAGCGGCGGTACCATGGCCGTTTCACTTGGTGTTTACGATAAACTGATCGGCGCGGTCAGCAATATTTTTCATGACTTTCGAAAAAGTCTTCGGACACTGCTTCCGCTTCTGATTGGTATGGGAGTTGGTATTATCGGCTTTACCTATATTATCGAATACCTTCTCAGCAACCATCCGTTTCCGACCTGTCTGGCATTTACCGGTCTGATCCTCGGCGGACTTCCATATCTGTGGTCCGCATATACCCTGAGCATGCGTACCAGACGCAGACCCAGACGTTCCCGCGCATCCCTGGTCACACCCTTAACTGCTTTTCTTTTTCTGTTTTTTGCAGCGGCAGTTATCGCCATGGCTCTGGCCAGCACGGATTCACAGGGATTGACCGCCTTCACACCAGACAGCAAAACACTGATCATTTTATTCTTTATCGGTATTATCGCCGCCGCTACCATGATCATCCCCGGTGTCAGCGGTTCTCTGGTTCTGATGATCTTAGGCTACTATTACGGTATTCTGAATACCATCAAATCCTTTATGCAAGCTCTGCTCGCTCTGGATATGGATGCAGTCCTTCACAACGCTGCGATTCTGATTCCCTTCGGTATCGGCGTTGTACTTGGAGTTTTTCTGATTTCCAAACTGATCGAGTACCTGTTCCACAATCATGCAGGTCCTACCTACAGTGCGATCCTTGGCCTGATCGTAGCTTCGCCGGCAGCAATCCTGATCAATACCGGCGCGCTTTCTCAGATCACAATGCCCGGCATTGTCATTGGCTGCGCAGCATTTCTGATTTGCACGGTTCTTACTTACAAATTAGGTGAATAATCACATAAAGCACTGAAAGCATTGCATAAAAATCATCATTTGTGCAATGCTTTTTTTATACCTGCATGTTTTTGCATCTATAATTCGTAAATTTTCTATAAATTATAAGTGAATTTTTTATTTTTACAATATTTGCATGTTTTTTATCATTTACTCCATTTCATTTTCAGTATATACTATAACCATATATAAAGATAGCAGAGTCAAAGGTTCTGAATGCCGTTATGCCTTTTTCCTGTTATCTGTAAAAGAAAAGGGGGTTTTTCTATGCGTATTACTTTTCTTGGTGCAACCCATGAAGTCACAGGAAGCTGCTGCTATGTTGAAGGAGCGGGAAAACGATTTCTGATTGACTATGGTATGGAACAGGGACCGAATACATTTGAAAATGAAGCGCTTCCCATCCCTGCTTCCGAGCTGGATTTTATTCTTCTGACCCACGCTCATATCGACCACTCCGGCAATCTGCCTATTTTGTATGCCAAAGGCTTCCGCGGGCCGATTTATGCGACTCCTGCGACCTCTGCTCTGTGCAATATCATGTTAAAGGACAGTGCACATATTCAGATGTTTGAAGCCGAGTGGAGAAACAGAAAAGGACAGCGAGCCGGTAAAAAGGCATTTATACCGGATTATACTATGGCAGATGCCATAGGCGCTATCAGTCTGCTCAATCCCTGTCCTTATCAGGAGACCATCTCCATCTGTGAAGGGATCCGCATTCATTTCGTAGATGCGGGACATCTTCTTGGTTCTTCCAGCATTGAGGTCTGGGTCAGAGAACCGGACAACGCCGGGGAGGAGGTTGAGAAAAAACTTGTATTTTCCGGCGACATCGGAAATCTGAACCAGCCTCTGATCAAGGACCCCACTTATCTCACCGAGGCAGACTACGTGATCATGGAATCAACCTACGGCAACCGAAACCATGAACATGTTCCGATTGATTATCCTGCTTCTCTGGCAGCTGTAATCCAGAGAACCTTTGACAGAGGCGGCAATGTGGTGATTCCTTCCTTTGCAGTCGGCCGTACTCAGGAGCTTCTGTATTTCATCCGCCAGATCAAAACTCAGAATCTGGTTCACGGACATGACAATTTCCAGGTTGTAATCGACAGCCCGCTTGCGATGGAGGCTACTGAAATTTTCCAGAGTCATTATAAGGAATGTTATGATGAGGAAGCAAAGGCTCTTATAGAGGCCGGTATCAACCCGATTTCATTTACAGGCTTAAAACGGGCAGTTACCAGCGATGAATCAAAACAGATCAATTTTGACAAATCCTGTAAGGTCATCATCTCTGCCAGCGGCATGTGTGATGCAGGACGAATCAAACACCATCTGAAACACAATCTGTGGCGAAAAGAATGTACGATTCTCTTTGTAGGATATCAGGCTGTTGGAACGCTTGGACGTGCATTGCTTGAGGGAACAGACGAGGTGAAGCTTTTTGGAGAGCCGATCCGCGTGAATGCTGAGATTCTTCAGCTTCCGGGCATCAGCGGCCATGCCGATCAGGACGGACTTTTAAAATGGGCATCCTCCTTTACAGCAAAACCGGACGTACCAAAACCCACGCAGTTCTTTATCGTGCATGGAGAGGATCAGTCTGCTGTTGATTTTGCTTCTCTCATTGAAGAAAAGCTTGGCTGTCCGGCCATGGCGCCCTTCAGCGGAACGATCTATGATCTGGAAAAGGAACGCTTTATCAAGGTAACAAACGGTATCCGCATTATGAAACCGGAGGATATGGAAGCGATTCCGGGACGCACCTCACAGAAGTCCTTCAGCATTTACCAGCGGCTTCTGGCAGCCGGACAACGCCTGTTAACGGTAATTAAACACAACGAGGGCGGTACAAACAAAGATCTGGCCCGTTTTGCAGACCAGATCAATTCCCTCTGTGATAAATGGGATCGGTAAATTGTGTTTTCACCGCACCGCCGGGTTGTGTTTTTGCAGAATTGCGGAATATTCGCAAAATCGCGGAATATCTGCAAAGTTGCTGAATATCCGCAAAACTGCTGAATATCTGCAGGATTTTGATTAATCCTGCTTCTGATTCATCAGGAACATGATAATGGAAGCGCTGCAGATAATCGCATATCCGATCAGGCTGTATACATCCGGCATTTCGGAAAAGAAAAGATAGCCCATGACGGTTGAAAAGATGATCTGTGTATAATCATATACTGAAATTTCACGTGCAGGTGCATAGGTATAGGCAGCAGTAATTGAAAATTGTCCCCCCGCTGCTGCCAGACCTGCACCTAACAGAACAAAAATCTGTTTCACTGACATCGGACTGTGATAAAACAGAATGATCAAAGGCAGCGTCACAAGACAGCTGAATGCGGAAAAGCAGAATACCGTAACCGGTCCTTTTACGCCGCCCGCGCCCAGCTTTCTCACAAGAGTATAAGCAATACCGGCTGACAGCCCGCCGCAGACACCGGCTATCATGCCCACCGTATTCGTGCTGGCAAATCCGGGTTTTACAACAAAAATACAGCCGATCATTGCAACAAGCACGCAGCCAATCTGATAACGCTTCGGAACTTCTTTTAAGATAATAATTGAAAATACAATTGCAAAAAACGGTGAAAGCTTATTCAGCATGCTCGCATCCGCCACCACCAGATGATCCACTGCATAAAAATTACAAAGAATACCAATCGTACCAAATCCTGCTCTTCCAAGCATCGACAATCGATTTCCTTTTCCAATCGTAAGCGGAATCCTGTTGCGAAACAAAATAATACCCGCAAATATCATAGCCACAAGATTCCTGAAAAAACTCTTTTCCACAGAAGGCAGATCACCCGCCATCCGCACAAAAATACCCATCAGCGCAAAACAAAAGGCTGACATCATAATACAACAGATTCCTTTATTTTTTCTGTTCATAATCCGCTCCCTTTCCCAAATATTGATTAAATAACGATATGATATCAGGGTTCCAAGGTTAAATACCTTTTGATCCTGGTATCATGATATATTGCTCCCCTTGCTTTAGTTTTGGCATACATCAGGCGAAACTAAATCAAGAAAAGCAACAAACGAAGAATAGCATATTCTTGCGGCAAAGGCAAGAGGGGGACTGTTCGGGATTCCTGGGACAGAAGAAGTGTTCCTGGGACGCAAGCTGGCTTTTGCTAATTTTTGCTGGTCTTTGTAGTTTTTGCTGGTTTTTCTGTCATGGAATGACGAACAGTTGTTTTTGGGGGAAACGTTTTTGTGTTTGCCTGCTGCGGTGGCGGAATTACAGTACGATCCTGTGAAAGGGACCATAGAGAACGCCGGTACTTAACGATCGGGCTGTCTGAAAGACAGTTCGAGAGTTTAGTTCCGCTGCGTTCGATCCGAGCGAGAGCGCGTCCCCGAACAGGATCGTACTGTAATGGAGCCTTCACACATTTTCATATTAATAGAGTGAACCGTTATGAAAAGCATGCGTTTCCCCTGCGGGCTCGGTAACAAAATATTGACAGATTGTCCTGTGAATGCTATAGTTTTGGCTGTGGATTTTGGGTCTGATGCTGTGCAACATGGTTATCGCGGTTGCAATGGCTTTTGGATTCATTTTCGCCGACAGTTCGATGGCACCATCCTGTCGTTAAATAAAACCAGGGCCGTCCCGCGTTTTTACGCCTCACATCGTTTTTGAATAACATTTTTGAAATATTTTCTAACTGAATTTGTTACATTCAATGTCTGTTTTGGGAAGGCCTCAAAATTTTAATCTATGAGGTAAAAGTCCATGTATTTATTAAAAACTGAAAAAAGCTTTGATGCTGCGCATTTTTTAAAGGGCTACCGTGGCAAATGCAGTAATATCCACGGGCACCGCTGGAATGTTGCTGTTGAAGTGCAAAGTGAAAGTCTGGTCTGCGATGGACAGCTTCGCGGTATGGTCGTTGACTTTAAAACGCTGAAGCATGATCTGGCAGAGCTTGCCGATCATTTTGATCATTCTCTTATTTATGAGGAAAATTCATTAAAACCTTCTACACTCTGTGCTTTAAAGGAGGAAGGCTTTCAGCTGACTGCTTTCAGCAAACGTCCTACCGCGGAAAATCTTTCTTTCTGGTTTTGCAGCGCACTTCAGAAAAAGGGCTATGATGTCTGCAGAGTTTCTGTCTATGAAACTCCTGATAACTGCGCTGTATACGCCCCCTGCGCCCGGGAGGTTTCCTATGTCGGATAGAATCGATAGACTCCCTCCTGACTCCTGTACTTATCCGGTAACGGAAAAATTTATCAGTATCAACGGAGAGGGGCAGCGTGCAGGGCAAATTGCGGCATTTATCCGCTTTCGCTGCTGTAATTTAAACTGCAGCTACTGCGATACCCGTTTTTCCTGTACTCCCGACGCTCCCTGTGATTTTCTTTCTGCTGATGAAATTGCGGCCTTTATACGCCAATCCGGCGTACACTGTGTAACGCTCACCGGCGGTGAACCGCTTTTGCAGCCGCATCTGAGAGAACTGCTTCTTTCCCTTGCTTCCATCCCCTCTCTGCAGGTGGAAATTGAAACAAACGGAAGCCTTCCGATCGAAGCTTTCTGCGGCCCTGGCTGCCGCCCTGCATTTACACTCGATTACAAGCTGCCCTCAAGCGGCATGGAAAATCATATGCTGACTGAAAACTACCGCTTTCTGCAGCCTCAGGATACAGTCAAATTCGTAGCGGGAAGTCCTGCGGATCTGCAGCGTATGGAAGAAATTGCAAAAAAATACCGGCTGGAACAGAAATGCCGTGTTCTGGTGAGTCCCGTTTTCGGCTCCATCGAACCGGCTCAGATCGTTGATTTCCTGATTTCTCATCAGCTTTCTGAAATACGATTACAGCTTCAGCTGCATAAATTTATCTGGAAACCGGATAAACGCGGAGTATAGCAATAATTTCAGGTATCAAATCATGATTAAAATACCTTTTGATCCTGATATCATTTCATTTATTTCAACAACTTCATCAACCGAAAGGAGCCTTTTATGAAAAAACTCGTACTTGTCAGCGGCGGTGTGGATTCCACCACCTGCCTTGGCCTTCTTGTAAAAAAATACGGCAATCAAAACGTTATCGCCCTTTCCATTTCCTATGGACAAAAGCATACGAAAGAACTGGCATCTGCCCGTGCAGTCTGTAACCATTATCAGGTAGAACTGATTCAAATCGACCTTGCTCCCATGTTTTCAGGCAGCGACTGCTCCCTGCTCTCCCACTCTGAAGCAGAAATTCCAAAAGAATCCTATGCAGAGCAGCTAAAAGAAACAAACGGAAGCCCGGTATCCACCTACGTTCCGTTCCGAAACGGTCTTTTCCTCGCGTCGGCGGCCAGTATCGCCTTGTCAAGGGGCTGTGATGAACTCTATTACGGCGCTCACGCAGATGACGCAGCAGGAAATGCTTACCCTGACTGCAGCATAGCATTTGCAGATGCCATGAACACTGCAATTTATGAAGGAAGCGGCTATCAGCTGCATGTCATTTCTCCCTTTATTGCAGTTTCCAAAGCAGAAATCGTTCGCCGGGGACTTGAAATCGGCGTTCCCTACGAACTGACCTGGAGCTGCTATGAAGGAAAAGAAGTCCCTTGCGGCACCTGTGGAACCTGCATCGACCGCCGGAAAGCATTTGAAGCAAACGGAGTAAGCGACCCCTTATCAGCAGTTAATGCAAACAAGGAAAACGAACGCACATCAGCAATTGATGCAAGCAAGGAAGACGATCCCATATTATCACAGAAACGAGGAAATTTTTAATGCGCAATCAGGAAGAACTTCAAACAATCTCACTTTTAGGAAATCAAAACACCCGCTATCCCGATAATTATGCTCCTGAGATACTGGAAACCTTCGAAAACAAACATCCTGACAGAGATTATTTTGTCAAATTTAACTGCCCTGAATTTACCAGTCTCTGCCCGATAACAGGTCAGCCCGATTTTGCCACAATCTACATTTCCTATGTACCGGATATCAAAATGGTCGAAAGCAAATCTCTGAAGCTGTATCTGTTCAGTTTCCGCAATCACGGAGATTTTCATGAGGACTGCGTCAATATCATTATGAACGACCTGATAAAACTGATGAACCCCCGCTACATAGAGGTATGGGGCAAATTCACCCCCAGAGGCGGCATTTCCATCGATCCCTACTGTAACTACGGAAAACCGCAGACGCCCTGGGAAAATGTAGCCTGGAACCGGCTGACACAGCATGACCTCTACCCTGAAAAAATTGACAACCGTTAGAAATATATTTTATCCAATGTGTCGTAAAACTCCTTGCTTTAGCTATGGGGATATACGACACTTCCAGCGAATTTGCTTATGTGCGATAAAGAAGTAATAGAAGTGTAAAAAATTTTGCCGTTCCTA
>JAUNPP010000241.1 GCA_030536685.1 Lachnospiraceae bacterium | reverse complement strand
ACTTCTTTATGAATGATTTCTTTCCAATATTTCTTCATATTTTTTCTTCTTTCATAAAAATATTTTATCAATAGTATAGATGCCACTAATATTCTCAGCAAGCCGGGTAGGGGGATATTTTTTTGATTTTTTTCTTTTGCTGGCTTTTTCATTGTCTTTTTCACACCTTTCACACAAAAAAACCAGACACAATTTATAACATTCATTGTGTCTGGTTTTTCCAGATAGTAACATTAATTCATGTAGAGGTTTTTCTTCAGTATAAAGGAGTATTAAATGTCCGAAGATCAGTGAAATGGTTAAAGAGCAATGATGTTTGTTCAGGTGCTCATTTCTTTAACTGCTCTGAGTATATCAGTATGTGAATTATCTGACAAGCCGGGTGGGGGGATATTTTTTATCGGCATGGCAGCGAAAAGAAATTCCAATCAGAAAAATATTTTTTTGCAATTTTTATCCCCCGGGGAGGGTTGTTGGGAACGTTTTCGTTTGGTAAAATATCTACAAAGTTACGAACGATTTTCGAAGGAAATTATAAATTCACGCTGAAATGTTACGGATATAAAGGAGAAAAGCGATGACACCATTAATGCATGAGATTGAAACATACTGGGAAAACAGAGCACCCGGATATTCCAAAGTAAATCAGGATGAGCTGCAGGGCGTACAGAAGAGACAGTGGCTTGAAGAATTCAGACGTCACCTTCCCAACCAGAATAAAAAGGAAATTAAGATTCTGGATATCGGAACCGGCCCCGGATTTTTCTCAATTATTTTAACAGAAGAAGGTTACTCTCTGACAGCCATAGATTACACACCCGGAATGTTAAAACAGGCTCAGATGAATGCGGGTATTTTGGCGCAGGAAATTGATTTTATGCAGATGGATGCACAAAATCTGCGTTTTGCGGATGAAACCTTTGATGTTGTCGTTTCCAGAAACCTGACCTGGAATCTGGAAGATCCGGCCAGAGCCTACAGCGAATGGCACCGTGTTCTGAAAAAGGGCGGAATCCTGCTGAATTTCGATGCAAACTGGTATCAGCATCTGTTTGATACGCAGAAACGCAGAGAATACGAAGAAGACCGCAAAAAAGTAGAAGAAGCATGCATAGAAGACCATTACACCTGCACAGATATCGACACGATGGAGGATATCGCAAGACGTATTCCTTTAAGTCCCGTATGCCGCCCCGCATGGGATCTTCAGGTACTTGGACAGCTCGGATTTGAAAACGTGGAAGCTGATCTTAACGTATGGGACAGGGTGCTTTCCGATATCGAAAAGTTAAACTATGCGTCAACACCGGTGTTTATGATCAAGGCTGTTAAATAAAACAACCTGTTACATTTTTTAATAATGATACCAGGTTCAAAAGGCATTTAACGTAGCAATGAAGGAATTCGTGGTATCAAATCAGGAGCAAAATATCTTTTGACCCTGATATCATAATATAAACTGATATCATAATATAAATAAGGAAAGAAAACAATGGCAGCAATTAGAGAATACCAGATGGGCACAGCGCCCGATTCTACTGATTTTATTAAGGAAAGAATTCAGAATTACTGGAGTTTAAGAAGTGAAAATTTTTCCGGTCTGCGCAAACAGGAGCTGGAATGTGATATGGCTGTACTGTGGCAGAATGAAATTGAAAAATATCTTCCCACAGGCAAATCTTTGAAAATCCTGGATGTCGGAACCGGAAGCGGTTTTTTTGCAATTCTGCTTGCGGGGCTGGGACACCAGACAACAGGGATTGATTTAACTCCCTCCATGATTGAAGAAGCCCGAAAGCTGGCAGCTGATCAAAATGCAAAAGCTGATTTTTTTGTTATGGACGCCGAAAATCCTGATTTTGCAGATGAAAGCTTCGATGTGGTTATCTCCAGAAACCTGACCTGGACATTACCGCACCCGGAACAGGCCTACGCACAGTGGATGCGTGTTCTGAAGAAAGACGGTATCCTGCTCAACTTTGATGCAGATTACGGAAATGCAGGCTTTTCCGATTACAGTGCGCTCCCGACACATCATGCACATAAAATAATCGGCGACAGCATGCTTGCAGAGTGTGATGCTATCAAAGCACAGCTCGATATCAGCCGCTACATGCGCCCGGTATGGGATATCCATACGCTTTTGGAGCTTGGAATGGAAGAAATTCAGATTGACACAGGCATAAGCAGACGCATTTATACGAAACAGGATGCATTTTACAATCCTACCCCCATGTTTGCCCTCTGCGCCATAAAACGCTAACGGCTGGGCCGTGCGAAATACCCTGTCGCAAAAAGAACAGCTCAGGAATCCGAAAACTCTCTGAACTGTTCTTTTTCATTCTGTAAATCCTCTTCTTTATTCTGAACTAATCT
>JAUNPP010000076.1 GCA_030536685.1 Lachnospiraceae bacterium | reverse complement strand
ACGATCCTGTGAAAGGGACCATAGAGAACGCCGGCACTTAACGATCGGGCTGTCTAAAAGACAGTTCGAGAGTTTAGTACCGCTGCGTTCGATCCGAGCGAAAGCGCGTCCCCGAACAGGACCGTACTGTAATGGAGCCTCCACACCCCCTCTATTCTTTCACGCTTCACGATGATAAATATTCATCCGGTCAGAACGGACAAACCCGCATAGCGTGAGGCCGTATTTTTTTGCAAGCTCAATAGCAGGCAGTGTTACGGCCGCCCGTGAAACAAGCATGGGAATGCCGGCGTGGATTGCTTTGGAGGCCATGTCGGAGGGGACGCGTCCGCTGGTAAAGAGAATTGCCTGATCAGGCGCAAGTCCGCGAAGCAAAGCTTCTCCTACTGCTTTATCAATTGCATTGTGCCGCTTAATATCATTCATCAAAATTACGGTTTCTTTTGAGTCAGCTGATATTACAGTTTCTTTTGAATCGGTCTGTATTACAGCTTCTTTTGAGTCGGTCTGTCCCGGAAACAGGAGAGCGGCGCTGTGAAAACAGCCGGTCAGAGCAAACTCTTTTGAGGCATGAAGAAACTCATCGGAATAGGAGAGAATCTGTGTTGGATTCCAGGAAATCGGGGTCAGTTTGCCTGGGGTATTTTTATAGTTTGGATAAACAGGCATTTCCAGATCTGCACGTGTTCCGTCTTTTCGAATAGAAAGTGAGTTTATCTCATTCAGGCTTCTGAGAAAGCCCTCCGTTTTGAGGTAGCCGATAATGAGCTGTTCCAGATGTTTTCCGGAACAGTTAAAACGGATAAAAAGCGATCCGTTGATCCATACCTCCATATTGTGTTCGTGTGCGATCAGATCTGTGCGCTCACAGATGGAAGAGGGATCCTTTAAAGTAATGTGCTGCATGGAAGTTTTTCCGGTAAGCGGAATCGGTTGATAATCATTTTTTAAAAACATAATAAAATCCTCTTAAATCTGGTGGATGATTGCATAAATTACAGAGCAGGGTAAAGCGTCCGGCAGGATTACATACCAGGGTAAAGCATCCCGCAGGATTGCAGAGCGGCTTGGATGTATTATGTCAGCGCAGCTGACGAGCTCTCGCAGCAAGAATGCCGATAGCATTCTTGAAGTGAAACCGGTAATTCTTTCTATATATCAGTATACATGAAAATGTGAGAATGAAGAATCCGATTTTGCAGAAAATATTAAAAAATTCTGTTAAGTTTTTTAAAGATTTATTTAATTCATGGAACCTTTATGGAAATAGCGGAGGAATGATGGTACAATAGGTTATCATTTTGAGATGGAGGGATGATTGTGGAGAGCAGGCAGCAGAAGGGAGAATATGAAGAAGGGAAGGATCTAAAGAAACGCAGGATGGCGGCATTGATTGCAGGTGCAGCAGCTGTGGAGCTTTTTTTTCTTGTCTGTCTGTCATTTTTTATCAAAACCAATCTTCTGGTTGCTGTTAGCATTGTATTGAGCTTTCAGATTCCGTTAGCGGTTCGTATTTTTGCTCAGAAGAAGCAGATTCGAAAGATCTGTAAAGTATGCAGCGTACTGCTGTTAACGTCGGGTGTGATCGCATTGCTGGCCTGTCATGGAAGAAATTACTACATAGAATCCATGACAGTTGTAGATAATACCAGTGTGGATATTGAGCGTTACCGCCCGTTTGACGAGGCATCGTGGGTTGCCCGTCTGGAGGAGGAACCTGAACTGACACTGAGCGAAGATCTGCCGGTGTTAAATGGCTCTGCCGTGTTATTTCCGCTGTATTCCTCGATCGTCAATATGGTATATCCGAACACGATACCGAAGCTGAATGAAAAGGGCTCGCCATTTCGTTATACAGATACGGAAGCTGCATATAAGGAGCTTTTTTCCGGCAAAACCGATGTGGTATTTTCGGAGGAGCCGTCGGAGGAGATACTTGAGCTGGCCAAAAAGAAGGGGCTTGAGATCGAACTGCTTCCGATTGGTGCGGAGGGCTTTGTGTTTTTTACAAACAGGGGAAATCCTGTTGAGAATCTGACACAGGATGAGCTTCGGACGATCTATTCGGGAAGAGCGCGAAACTGGCAGAGCTTCGGAGGTGAAGATGTGGAGATCCGTGCTTTTCAGCATGATGACAGCAACAGCTCCCAGAAGCGTTTGAAAAAATTTATGGGAAGAGTTCCGCTGATGGAGTCGCAGCAGCAGTTCCAGCTGGACTCTGACAGCGGCATTACAGAAACGGTATCTACTTACACGAATCATATGGGAGCAATCGGATTTTCATTTTCCTATTATACCCGCAGTATGGATGTGGATAAGGGACTGAAGCTTTTGTCGGTAGACGGTATAGCGCCGGATAATGGCAGTATTTCTTCCGGAAGATATCCTTTGTCTGACCGGATTTACTGTGCGGTGATCAAAGGGCGTGTTTCCGAAAATACAGGAAAGCTTCTGGACTGGATCGTTTCGGCTCAGGGCCAGAGACTGGTGGAAACTGCCGGATATGCGCCTGATTCCCGTTAGAAAATATGTTTTTTTTGCTTTCGATAGAAAATCGTGGGAAAAAGTTGTTTAAAAAGAGTTAAAAAATATTAATAAAATATAAGTAATATGAGAATTTCGTAAAATGAATGACTTGTAATTGACAAGCAAAAATGCCGTGATATACTTATCGTGTAATAATTTGTTATTTTGCATTGTGTTTTTGCGGGAAAAATCAGCAGGCCGACAGTAAAAAGGCACGTTGGTACGTGAAAAACACACATGAAGAAGATACTCAGGAGTATCCGCAAACGAGCTGCAGGGCAGAGATGCCGGTCCGGTTTGGGAGGATCGTTCAGATCAGACGGATACTTTTTAAGCAGAAGAGGGAGGAGAATCATGTTATCAACTGATATCGGTATTGATCTTGGTACAGCCAGTATTCTGGTGTATATTAAAGGAAAAGGTGTTGTATTAAAAGAGCCTTCAGTAGTGGCTTTTGACAGGGATACAGGTAAGGTAAAGGCAATCGGTGAAGAGGCAAGACTGATGATCGGCCGTACACCGGGGAATATTATTGCAGTAAGACCTTTAAGACAGGGTGTTATTTCCGATTACACAGTTACGGAAAAGATGCTGAAGTATTTTATTAAAAAAGCGGTTGGCAGAAAGACATTAAGAAAGCCCCGCATCAGCGTTTGTATTCCCAGCGGTGCAACTGAAGTAGAAAAGAAGGCAGTAGAAGATGCTACCTATTCAGCAGGAGCAAGAGATGTACAGATCATCGAAGAACCTGTAGCGGCAGCAATCGGCGCCGGAATCGATATTGCCAAGCCCTGCGGTAATATGATCGTAGACATAGGCGGCGGTACATCAGATATCGCAGTAATTTCACTGGGTGGTACAGTTGTAAGTACCTCCGTTAAGATTGCAGGTGACGATTTTGATGAAGCAATCGTACGTTTTATGCGTAAAAAACACAATCTGCTGATCGGTGAAAGAACAGCTGAGGATATCAAGATTACAATCGGTTCTGCTTATAAGAGAGACGAACTGGCAACAATGGAAGTAAGAGGACGTAATCTGGTAACCGGTCTGCCCAAGACGATTACCATTACATCAGATGAGACTCTGGAAGCCTTAAGAGAGCCTGCTATGCAGATCGTAGATGCTGTACACAATGTTCTGGAGAAAACTCCGCCGGAACTGGCTGCAGATATTTTTGACAGAGGTATTGTGATGACAGGAGGCGGTTCTCTGCTGAATGGTCTTGACAGACTGATCGAGGAAAAGACCAGCATCAATACAACGATTGCGGATGATCCGCTGACAGCAGTTGCGATTGGTACCGGTAAGTATATTGAACTGTTATCCAATGACAGCGTAGGAGATGAATAATTCAGCCTGTGAGTGATTTGACAAGTATTTCCGGGTATGTGGAGCATGTGATCTACAGAAATCCGGAGAATGGATATGCGGTTATGGAGGTGTCTGCCAGAGAGCGTACGCTTACTCTGGTAGGCAGCCTTTTTTACATAAACGAAGGGGAATATGTAGAAGCGACAGGCAGACTGACGGAGCACCCGCTGTATGGGGAGCAGCTTCAGGTAACAGCGGCTGAGGTAAAGCAGCCTCAGGATGTTGCTTCGATTGAACGGTATCTGGGTTCCGGGGCAGTAAAGGGCATCGGACCGGCTCTGGCCGGAAGAATCGTGGATAAGTTTGGCGAGGATACTTTTCGTATTATGGAGGAAGAGCCTGAACGTCTTGCAGAGATACGCGGCATTAGTGAAAAGATGGCGGTTAAGATTGCGGAATCGACCATCAGCCAGCGTGACAGACGGCAGGCTGTTATTTTTTTACAGCAGGTGGGAATCGGATTGAACCTCGCCCTGAAGATATATGAAACCTACAAGGACGAGATTTACAGCATTATCCGGACGAACCCCTATCGCCTGGCGGATGATATTTCGGGAGTAGGTTTTAAGATAGCAGATAATATAGCAGTGCGTTCCGGCATCGAAGCAGATTCTGATTTTCGTATCCGAAGCGGACTGCTATTTGTGATGAATCAGGCGGGCACTTTGGGGCATACGTATCTTCCCGTGGAGGATCTTATTCGAAATACGGGCTATCTGCTGGGAATCGAGATGCCTCAGATCGATGAATTTCTGGTTAATCTTGTGATTGATAAGAAACTGGTTGTAAAAGAGGAGGACGGCGAAAAGCGGGTGTACCTGACCTACTATTATTATGCGGAGATGGAGGTCGCAAAAAGACTCCATGATCTGAACCTTCCTTATAAGGAGGATGAGGAGGTACTGGAAAGCCGTCTGCGCGGTATTGAAGGCGAGCTGGAAATCAAGCTGGAGGCAAAGCAGCGGGAGGCCTTTATGGGAGCTGTCTGTTCCGGGCTTATGGTTGTAACCGGCGGTCCCGGTACCGGTAAGACAACGATCATCCGCTCCATTATCCGGTATTTTGAGGAAGAAGAGTATGCGGTAGTTCTGGCTGCGCCTACGGGGCGGGCTGCCAAACGGATGACGGAAACGACAGGCTGTGAGGCAAAGACGATCCACCGTCTTCTGGAAATCAATCGTATGGATGGTGATGATGCCGGTACGGCGTTTTTTGAGCGCAATGAACAGAATCCGCTGGAAGCAGATGTTATTATCATTGATGAAATGTCTATGGTGGACATCCATCTGATGAATGCATTGTTAAAGGCGGTTGCAGTGGGAGCCCGTCTGATTCTGGCGGGGGATGTGGATCAGCTTCCAAGTGTTGGCCCCGGCAATGTCCTGAAGGACATCATTTTATCAGAATGCTTCCCGGTTGTGCGTCTGGAAAAGATTTTCCGTCAGGCTGCGATGAGTGATATTATTGTAAATGCACATAAGATCAATGCCGGTGAGTATGTCAATCCGGCAGCACGCAGCAGGGATTTTTTGTTTATCAGAGGGACTTCTCCGCAATCGGTTATTGCATCCTGCGTTGCGCTGGTAAAGGATAAGCTTCCTCGTTATGTACATGCCAGAACAGAGGAAATTCAGATTCTGACTCCGATGAGAAAAGGGCCTCTTGGCGTGGATAAGCTCAACGAGGTTCTGCAGGCGCAGCTGAATCCGCCCGCTCCTTCCAAACGGGAAAAGGAGATTGGCGGGACAATTTACCGGGTTGGAGATAAAGTGATGCAGGTGAAGAATAATTACAAGCTGGAATGGGAAATCCGCGGACGGGGAACCTGTGTGATCGAGAGCGGGGCCGGCGTATTTAACGGCGATACGGGGATTATCCGCAGTTTGAATACATTTTCAGAGGAGCTGGAAGTGGAATATGAAGAAGGCCGTATGGTAACCTATGGGTTTAAGATGCTGGATGAACTGGAGCTTGCCTATGCGGTAACGGTGCATAAGTCTCAGGGCAGTGAATATCCGGCGGTGGTTTTGCCGCTGCTTTCCGGTCCTTCGATGCTGATGAGCAGAAATCTTCTGTATACGGCTGTTACCCGGGCCAAATCCTGTGTTTGTATTGTAGGAATGCCTGACACATTTGCCTCGATGATTGCAAATGATAAAAAAATGAAGCGTTATACGGGGCTGGAAAGGCGGATTCGAGAAGCCGGAGGTGGATTGCTATCCGTATAAAATTATCTGTGATAACGGAACGTGTGATTGAATGGATGACAGAATTTCTATTTCCAAGGAGATGTCCGTTCTGTCATGAGATTATTCTGCAGGAGGGCGTGACAATCTGCCCTGACTGCAGAAGGTTTGTAAGAAGATATTACCTGGTTCGAGAACCGGTCTGCAAACGCTGCGGAAAAGCGCTGATGCGCATGGAGACGGAATATTGCATGGATTGTGCAGGACACAGACGAAGCTTTGATGGAGGAATCAGCCTGTTTCAGTACGGAAGGCGGAATCTGAAGCCGGTAAAAGGGAAAAAGCCCGGTTACGAAAAGCATTCTATGGGAGAATCGATCCTTCGTTTCAAATACCATAATTGTCGTGATTATGCAGATTATTATATAGAAGAATTACTGCATGAGCATGGAAAAAGGCTGCGTGCGCTTCGCCCGGATGTGATTATTCCGGTTCCGGTGCATCCCTCGAGAAGGCGGATGCGTGGTTATAATCAGGCGGAAATCCTGGCGGAGAAGCTGGGAGCTGCGCTGCAGACGGAGGTTTGCAGTGATCTGCTGATTCGAATTAAGAAAACAAAGCCGCAGAAGGAGCTGGATGATGCAAAACGCCTGAAAAATCTCAGTGAGGCTTTTGTGGTTTCAGAGAAAGTACCGCGCAGATATCGGACCGTACTTCTGGTGGATGATATTTATACAACCGGCAGCACGATGGAGGCCTGCAGCCGAAAGCTGAAGGCAGCAGGCGTTCATCGGATTTACTGTATCAGTATCTGCAGCGGACAGGTACCGGATGCGGAAGGAAAGAAGGCAGGGAGAAGATAGATGGAACGTTGGATTCTGGCAACAAAAAGAGCAGATTTTACAGGTCTTGGAAAAGCATTGGGAGTTGATCCTGTGCTGGTGCGCCTGATGCGCAACCGTGGTCTGGAAACCTTTGAGGAAATGAATAGCTGGCTGCATGGAGATTTGAAGGATCTGCACGATCCCTATCTGTTAAAGGATGCAGAGCGGGCAGCAAAGATCATTGCAGGGCATATAAAAGCCGGGCATCGGATTATGATAGCCAATGATTTTGACTGCGATGGCATCAGCAGCGGTTATATTTTAAAAAGCTGTCTGAAGCATCTGGGAGCGGATGTCTATGTTGACACACCTGACCGGTGCAGGGATGGATACGGGATTAATGAGCGTCTGATTCGGGAAGCCGCAAAGCAGGATACTTCGCTGATCATTACCTGTGACAATGGGATTGCCGCACTGGAACCGGCACAGCTTGCAGCGCAGCTTGGAATGGAACTGATCATCACGGATCATCATGAGGTCCCTTTTACGGAGGAAAATGGCAGAAAACAGTATACTTTGCCCCGGGCGGCGGCTATTGTCGATCCGAAACAGCCGGATTGTCCTTACCCGTTTAAAGGAATTTGCGGCGCGGTGGTAGCATTTAAGCTGATGCAGGTGCTGTTTGATCTGGAAAAAGCGGATGAAAGGTTTCTTTTTGGTCTTCTGGAAATTGCCGCAATGGCTACAGTAGCGGATGTGATGGAGCTGCGGGATGAAAATCGAATTCTGGTTCGATACGGACTGGAACAGATGCGCCATACAGAAAATATCGGTCTGAAGGCTCTGATTGAGATCAATCAGATCAAGGAGGAGAAACTGGGAGCCTATCATATCGGCTTTATTATCGGCCCCTGTCTGAATGCTTCCGGCAGATTGTCGACGGCGAAAAAGGCTTTGGAGCTTCTGGAAGAGAAGGATCCTGAAAGGGCTGCCGATATGGCTAATGAGCTGAAAGCGCTGAATGATACACGTAAGGATATGACGGCAAAAGGGGTAGAACAGGCAAGAGAACTGGTTGAGAGCAGTATGCTTTCCCGTAAAGTCCTGGTTATTCTCCTGCAGCAGTGTCATGAAAGCCTGGCAGGAATTATTGCCGGCAGAATCCGGGAATACTATAACAGACCGACCATTGTGCTGGTGGATACGGGAGAGGGATTAAAAGGCTCCGGCCGTTCAATTCCTGCGTATGACATGTTTACCAGAGTCAGCCGTTTTAAGCAGTACCTGAGCCGATTCGGAGGACATACAATGGCCTGCGGCCTGTCGCTTCCCTATGAGAACCTGCAGCCATTTGCAGATGCGCTGGATGCAGACTGCGGGCTGACACAAAAGGATCTGATCCCGGTAGTTCCCATTGATATTCAGCTTCCCATCGGATATCTGACAGAGGATCTGATTCGTTCCCTGGAAATGCTCGCTCCCTACGGCAATGGAAATACGCATCCTTTGTTTGCTGAAAAGGGCTTTGCAGTGGAGCAGGCGAGAGTTTTGGGTGTGAATCGGAATGTTCTGAAGCTGAAACTGAGGGATTTGCGGGGGCTGCATATTGATGGTCTGTATTTCGGGGATATAGAAGCTTTTGACAGGAGAATGGAGGAAGCATTCGGCACGGAGCAGGTGCAGCGGATGTATGGAGGGCAGAGCAATGCGGTAGAGCTTATGCTGGCGTATGAGCCGGATATCAATGAGTTCAGGGGAGTGAAATCTCTTCAGCTGATTATCCGTCATTATGACGTTGTGCGAAGATAATGGCATTGCATAATTGCCCGGAAGCGGGTATAATTTCAATGGTGCGGTCTGCTTTCTCTATTTATACACGTTCTTCTGTGCGGGAGCAGCAAGTGCCTGGCACGAGTGTGGATAGTAACTGAATTTTTCTGACTGCGCCGGCGAAATAATACATGATCTGGATCTGAAAAGAGATCGGTCGTATAATGATAAGGAGTCTAAGGATGAAAAGTGTTGAATCATATGTAAGAAGTATACCGGATTTCCCGGAACCGGGTATTATTTTTCGGGATGTGACCTCTGTACTGCAGGAACCGGAGGGATTAAAGCTTTCAATCGATGGAATTATAGAGATGCTGAAGGATGTCGAATTTGATGTTGTAGTCGGCCCTGAATCCCGTGGATTTATTTTCGGTGTTCCGGTTGCGTATAGTATGGGAAAAAGCTTTGTTCCTGTGAGAAAAAAAGGAAAGCTTCCCTGTGAAACTATTGAAATGTCCTATGATCTGGAATATGGACAGGCAGTGATCGAAATGCATAAGGATTCCATTAAACCAGGACAGAAGGTTGTAATTATAGACGATCTGATGGCAACGGGAGGAACCGTTGAGGCGATTATCAAGCTGGTGGAGCAGCTTGGCGGCGAAGTGGTTAAGATCTGCTTTTTGATGGAACTGGCAGGTCTGAAGGGCCGTGAGAAATTAAAAGGCTATGATGTAGGAACTGTAATTTGTTATGAAGGAAAATAAAGTAAAAAATTTTTCCACTACAAAGCTGATCGCCGGAAGCTTTCTGGCAGCGATTCTGGCTGGCACCCTGCTTTTAATGATGCCGTTTTCCAGTGCGGATGGAACCTTTACAAATCCGGTAGATGCCTTATTTACAGCAACTACCAGTATCTGTGTGACCGGGCTGGTGACAGTGGTAACCGCCTTTCATTGGAGTGCTGTCGGCAAACTGATTATCATGTGTCTGGCTCAGCTTGGCGGCCTGGGGGTAATTACGGTGATTACCATGCTTTTTATATTGATGGGAAAGCAGATTACCTTAAAGGAGAGAATGCTGGTTTCGGAGGCGTATAATCTTGGTGAATTAAAGGGCATGGTTGTTCTGGTACGGCGCATCGTAAGCGGAACGCTGGTGGTAGAGATAATCGGCTTTTTGCTGTATTCTGTCGTATTTGTACCGGAATATGGTATGCAAAAGGGGATTTTCTGCGCTCTTTTTAATTCGGTCTCTGCATTCTGCAATGCGGGGATGGATATTCTGGGCGACGAAAGTCTGATTCCCTATGCGGTGAATCCATTGATTAATTTTACTACGATAACATTGATTGTTCTTGGCGGCCTGGGATTTCCGGTCTGGTGGGATGTGCTGGATTCTCTGAAAAAACGAAAAAGCAGAGGATTTTCCTGGAGAAAGATGGCTCAAAAGCTTCAGCTGCACACGAAAATCGTATTTTGTGCAACGGCTGTTCTGATTTTTATTCCGGCGCTTCTTTTTTTACTGCTTGAATATCATAATCCGGATACGATCGGAAATTTTTCGTTTTTTGGAAAGATACAGGCATCGCTGTTTCAGTCGGTTACGACGAGAACCGCCGGATTTGCATCTGTTGATCAGGGGAAGCTGACCAATGCATCTGCTCTTCTGACCATGATCCTGATGTTTGTGGGAGGTTCCCCGGCAGGAACAGCAGGCGGTATGAAAACAACGACCATTGCTATTTTACTGGGAACGGTTCTTTGTATGGCAAAAGGACAGAACTCAACCAGTATGTTTCACAGAAGGCTTACCGTGGATAACGTCAGATCGGCGCTTTGCGTTGTAATGCTTGGTCTGGTAACTTCCCTGGTGGCCTGTATGGGCCTGATGGCTCTGGAGGATGCTGCCTTTGCCGATGTTATGTTTGAAGTGATTTCCGCATTGGGAACAGCAGGACTCAGCCGTGGAATTACCGGAGAATTATGTGCAGCCAGCAAGCTGATACTGATTGTAACCATGTATATTGGAAGAATCGGGCCGATCACTCTGGTAGTAGCTATTTTAAGAAAAGGACGTAAAAATAATTTGAAATATAATCTGCCGCAGGGGAATGTGATAGTCGGCTGATAAAAAACAGGGGCCGGACAGGCAGAGTATGATAGCCGTCTGTCTCTGGGAGGAAAAGGTTGAAAATGAAAAAACAGTGTGTTGTAATTGGTTTAGGAGAATTTGGTACCAGTGTAGCTCTTACAATGGCGGATCAGGGCTGTGATGTACTGGTTATCGATAAGGATGAGGATCGGATTGAGGCAATCGTGGATCAGGTGACTCATGCAGTAGCAGGGAATGCCACAGATCCGGATATGCTCAACAGCCTTGGAATCCGGAATTTTGATCTGGCGGTCATTACAATAGGAAATAATCTGGAAGCCAGCATTATGGCGACAATTCTTGTAAAAGAATCCGGCGTTCCATATGTTCTGGCGAAGGCGCATAATGATCTGCATGCAGAGGTGCTTAGAAGGGTTGGAGCAGATGAAATCGTCTTCCCGGAAAAGGCAATGGGAGTCCGAATTGCAAGAAATCTGCTTTCCGGTCATTTTATTGATATGATAGAGTTATCGGACCAGTTCAGCATTGTGGAAGTCAATACGCCTGCCGGCTGGATCGGAAAAAATCTGATGCAGCTGGATCTGAGAAAAAAGGGACTGAATGTAATTGCGCGAAAAGACGGTGAAGTTGTGGAAACGGTTCTGGATCCGAAAAAGGAGCTGACAGGTCAGGAAGTATATATCATTTTCGGCTCCAACGATGCATTGCAGGATGTACTGCAGCATGCAAGGTAGGAGGGCATATGGATAAAAATTTGATCTGTATTACCAGTGCGTCCAACCCGCGCATCCGTCAGGTGATTCAGCTGCAGAAAAAACGCAGAGAAAGAGAAGCAGCCGGGCTTTTTACAGCGGAAGGGATTCGTCTGTTTGAAGAGATACCCGAAGAGCAGCTGGAACAGGTTTTTGTATCAGAAAGCTTTTTAAAGCGTGAAGACGCAGAAATCATTCTTGAAAAAGCGGCGGGTAAAGAAGTAATATCGGTAAAGGATTCTGTATTTGCTTCCATGTGTGACACACAGACACCTCAGGGGATTCTGGCGGTGGTGCGCCGGAGAGACCGGACAATGGAAGAAATCCTGGATTTATCGGAAAATCCGTTTTTTATGATGGCTGAAAATCTTCAGGACCCGGGAAATCTGGGAACAATCCTTCGAACCGGAGAGGGAGCAGGCATTACGGCGCTGATTCTTTCAAAGGGAACGGTGGATATGTACAGTCCCAAGGTGATTCGTTCAACAATGGGATCGCTGTTTCGGGTTCCGTTTCTTTATATAGAAGATATGGCAGAGACGGTAACGGCGCTCAGGGAACGAGGGGTGGCGGTTTATGCGGCCCATCTTGAAGGCTCTGTGCCGTATGATCAGCCGGATTATACGCGCCCCTCCGCAATCCTGATTGGAAATGAAGGAAACGGTCTGACAGACCGCAGTGCAGATGCCTGCACCAGGCGGGTGCGCATTCCGATGGAAGGAGCGGTAGAATCCTTAAATGCTGCCATGTCAGCCGGTATTTTTATGTACGAGGTTCACAGACAGAGAAGTCTTTAAGAAACGATGGTAAAGTAAATATGAATTAAATGTTACAAAAAGAAGGGGAATTTTACAGCCCCTTCTTTTTGTAATAAAACAGGAAAAAATAAGAAAAGAACAGGAAAAAAACAGGGAAAATCCTTATTTTTCCAAAGGTTTTTGTGTACTTATTCGAGTGCAATTCCGAAGAAAATGATGAGAAATAATAAAAAAAATCTATGGAATTGATGAATAACACCTGGTTTTGCAGAAAAAACAGGAATAGTGCGGTGAAGAATGCTTGACAAGTGAGTAAATATTTGTTATTATACTTGTAACATTTTTGTAATAAATAAAACAAAATGTTAACAACAAAAAATATGATAATAACTAATTTTGGAAATAACAATTATCAGCTTAATTTGAATGGAGGAAGTTATGACAAAGCTTGGTAAAGCAGCAGCGATTGCTATGGCCGTTACCTGTCTTGCCGGAAATTTCTTTATTACAGATTCTTTCAAACCGGTTACAACACAGCAGCAGGTTTATGAAAGCACAGCAGCTTATGCAGACAACGTGCAGAAGCTTAATGTAATGAAGAAAGCAACAGCAGAAGATTTGGTTAATTTAACCGGGAATCGCGAAGTTGCCGGTCTGGCCGCGGTAATGTCCGGAACTCTTGACATTAAGAGTGAAGATGCACAGAACAAGGCAAACACCGAAGCGAAGAAAAACGCTGACAACCAGAAAACAGAAGCTGCAAAAAAAGAAACCGTTATTCTTACAGCCAAAGTAGAAAATTCTCTTAACATCAGAAAAAAACCGAGTGATAAGGCAGAGCTTACAGCTAAGTTATTCAGGGGATGTACAGCAGAAGTGATTGGCGAAAAGGGTGACTGGTATCAGGTTAAATCCGGGAAAGTTAAAGGCTGGGTCAGCAAGGATTATGTCCTGACCGGCGCAAAGGCAGATAAATTCCTGAAGAAAGTAAAACCTTCTGTTGCAGAAGTTACCGGAAAAACCTTAAATCTCAGAAAAAAACCCAGTACAGATTCTGATGTGGTATCCGTACTGAAGGAAGGAGCCAGATTTATGGTTCTTAATGAAGGTAAGGAATGGGTAAAGGTTCGTTACACTTCAAATCTGGAAGGTTATGTAAGCGCAGAATACGTAGATATTAAAGATGGAGCCGGAAAAGCGGTATCCATGGAGAAACTGGAGATATATGAAAAACGGGCTGCAAAGAAGGAAGCAGAGCGTCAGGCAAAGGCAGCAGCAGAAGCCGCAGCCGCAGCCGCAGCTGCAGAGGCTGAACAGGAAGCACAGAGAAATGCGGATGTACAGTCTAAAACAACTTCCAGCCGCACCTCTTCTGCAGGAGAAAGATCTGTTTCCAGACGTTCTTCCTATTCCGCAAGCGTAGATGATACAACCTTGCTTGCAGCACTTTGCCAGTATGAGGCAGGCACTAATTATGAAAACTGCCTTGCGGTAGCAAATGTTGTATTGAACCGCGTAAGAAGTTCTTCTTATCCGAACAGTATTCGCGGCGTTATTTATCAGTCCGGACAGTTTGGTACTGTAACCAGCGGCGCATTAAACCGTTTTATTTCAAACGGTCCGAGCAGCACCTGTGTCAGAGCAGCAAAGGCAGCTCTTTCAGGCAGCAACAATATTGGAAGCAGAGTTTCATTCCGTGCAGTATGGGCGACAAACCCGTCTTCGCATAAGAATTCAGTTGTCATCGGAGATAACTGCTTCTTCTAAAATCTGTCTGATATTACAAACGTGATGTTAAAAGGCAGAAAAACGATATAAGAATAAAAAAACCGATATGCAAAATGTATATCGGTTTTTTTGCGTAAATAAGCAAAAAGGCAGTTGCCGGACAGTAACAAAAGACATAATTGTTTACATATACGTAATAATTGTTTATTTGATTCCTGATGGATTTGATGCTAAAATAAAGCATATAATCTATTTGGAGAAAATTTGGTGTGGGGGCGCTGAATCAATCTGAAGGAAAGGATGAACTATATGGAAGCAATTTACTGGCTGTTGATCTGTGTTGTATTGATTGGTGTCGAACTGGCGACGATGGGTTTGACAACAATCTGGTTTGCAGCAGGCGCTTTTGCTGCATTTATTACTGCTAATATAGGAGGTAATTTATTTGTACAGTTACTGGTGCTGATCATCGTTTCTCTGATTCTTCTGTACTTTACAAGACCTGTTGCGATAAAATATTTAAACAATCGTACAGTAAAGACGAACACAGAAAGTCTGATCGGAAAGATTGCAGTGGTTACCGAGAATATTGATAATCTCGGGAATCAGGGACAGGTCAGTGTAAGCGGGCAGATCTGGACAGCAAGAAGTGAAGATGATAAGGCAGGCTTTGTTCAGGGAGAACAGGTGGAGATCACAGGCATCAAAGGTGTTAAGCTGATCGTCAAAAAACATATTCAGGAGGGTTAATTTATGCCAATTGCGTTATTGATTTTTATTATTCTTATTCTTGTGATACTGGCATCATGTATTACAATCGTGCCGCAGGCAAAGGCAATGGTTATTGAACGTTTGGGCGGATATCTGACCACATGGTCGGTAGGCATTCATTTTAAGGTGCCTTTTATTGACCGCGTTGCCAGAAAGGTGAATTTAAAGGAACAGGTTGTGGATTTCCCCCCTCAGCCGGTTATTACAAAAGATAATGTAACGATGCAGATCGATACAGTTGTATTTTTCCAGATTACAGATTCCAAGATGTTTGCATACGGTGTTGAAAATCCGCTGATGGCGATTGAGAATCTGACGGCAACAACACTTCGTAATATTATTGGTGATCTGGAGCTGGATCAGACTCTGACATCAAGAGAACTGATCAATACCCGTATGCGTACAGCGCTGGATGAAGCGACAGACCCCTGGGGTATTAAAGTAAATCGTGTGGAACTTAAAAATATTATCCCTCCCAGGGAAATTCAGGATTCCATGGAGAAACAGATGAAGGCGGAACGTGAGCGCCGTGAAAAAATTCTGCAGGCAGAGGGTGAAAAGAAATCAACAGTGCTGGTTGCAGAAGGTATGAAGGAACAGGCAATCCTCAGAGCGGAAGCAGAAAAGCAGGCTGCAATTCTTGGTGCAGAAGCAGAGAAGGAAAAACGAATTAAAGAAGCAGAAGGTGAAGCAGAAGCAATTCTGAAGGTGCAGCAGGCAACGGCAGAAGGTATCCGTCTTTTGAAGGAAGCAGGAGCAGACGCTGCAGTACTGCAGTTAAAGAGTCTTGAGGCGTTTGAAAAAGCTGCGGATGGAAAAGCGACCAAGATCATTATTCCTTCTGAGATTCAGGGAATCGCAGGCCTTACAAAGTCGATAGCAGAAGTGATGAAAGAAAATTAAAGAGAATGAAAGTACAGAAATGTTAAAATGCAGATTCCCCCGGAAATTGTTTCCGGGGGAATCTGCATTTTAAGGTTTATCTTGAGATTCGATAAGACTCCCACTTCTATAAGTGGTGAGTTATAAGAAATTTGTTTTGGCGGGAGTCCAATCTTCTTCCAGGATAAATCCCCCGGCAGAATTATACCTGTTTTAAACGTCTGACTTCATTCTCAAGAACATTTACACGTAAAAGAAGCATTTCCTGGTTGTCCCTGACTTTTAACGATTCAGTTAATTTACGAGACAGGTCAAGATGCCCTTCCGCAATGATCTTGATTTGTTTATTGGTTTCATTCTCCAGGGTTAATTGTATTTCATTGGTAACAGATTCAACCTTTTGCATGCGGTCAGAAAGCTTATCGACGCGATCGTTAAGGTTTTGTATGCTGTCTTTCATATCATTTATCTGAAGTTTCAGAGGATTCACGGAATCGTCAACAATTTTGCGAACGGAACCGTTAACAG
>JAUNPP010000240.1 GCA_030536685.1 Lachnospiraceae bacterium | reverse complement strand
ACTTTTTGTTGAATCAATAGTGTCCTTGGATTCTTCGGAGTCATTTTCTTCCTCCGTTACTGTTCAGAGGTACCATAAATCGCCATCGGCAAAATGACGAAATTTAAAAATTAAGAAATGACACATTTTGTAGATACATTTAGGATCCCGGCAGAAAAAAGTGGATATCTTTTTCTGCCGGGATTTATGTATGTTAAGGCATCCACAAACATGCCAGTCAAACGCAATTCAAATGAATCTATGTGGACAACATGCCGCTTCCCACCCTATTTTACGTGCCGTTTTCAGAAGTTATACACCGTCATTTTTAACAATTAAGGAAATGCGGCAATTCGCCTAAAAGCTCTGTTTATGCTATACTTGAGGCAGAAAGCGAGGTCGCAAAATGAAGAAAAACGAGTCTCAAAAACCGATATCACTCGAGGAACTGCTGAAAGGGCTCAGGGAGCAGAATGAATATCAGGCAAAGATTATTTCTATGCAGGAAGAAACCATCAGCCTTCAAAACCAACAGAATGAGGAACTGTCCGAAATGTTGAACAGAGTCCTCGGAATGATGAAATCGGGAGAATAAACGTATGAGGATTTCCTTTGAACTGGTCACAGCTTTACAGTATGAGCTCAGAGCGGCGCAGCGGCAGCTTGCGTCTTTTAAGTCCGGGCAGAAGTATGTGACCATGAAAAAGGAACATGAGGCAGAACAACGCCGTCTCGAGCGGAAGATAAGATCCCTGCAGGAAGAACTGCACAGACTCCGTCTGGAACAGCTCTATGCCCGTCAGCAGTGGTTTGAAAGTACGGATGACATGCAGGCCGAGTACGAAAGACAGATACGTATTCTTCAAGCCGAGAATACACGGCTCTATGAGCGGAGCATCAAGGCAGAAGCTCAGCGGGATGCTGCATATGATAAGATAACGGAAATGCGCAGGGAGAACTATCAGCTCGCAGCAGAACTGGAAGAAGAAAAAGGAAAGAATCAAAAGCTGATTGCTCAGATCAATAAGGATTTCGAGAATTCCTCTCTTCCATCCTCAGCCCAGATCATCAGGAAAAAAAAGATTCCTAATAATCGGGAAGCCAGTGGCAGAAAGCCCGGCGCACAGCAGGGACATCCAGGCTACAGCCGAAAAAAGCAGACGCCTACTCAGACAGTATTGCTTCAGCCATCAAAGGAGATCCTTGATGATCCTGATTTCAGAAAGACCAGCAGAACTATCACAAAGCAGCTGGTCAATGTACAGGTATGTTTAAATGTAATCGAATACAAAGCAGACGTATACCGCAACTCGAAAACAGGAGAGACCTGTCATGCAGAATTCCCCGATGGTGTAGTCGATGATGTCAACTATGGTTCTTCCATCAGAGCCTTTCTTTTCATGCTGAATAATGACTGCTGTGTTTCCATCGATAAATGCCGTGATTTCCTTAAAAACCTGACCGGCGGGAAGCTGGAGATTTCCAAAGGGATGATCAGTAAGCTCAGTAAAGAATTCGCTGAAAAAAGTGAAGCGCTGCGAAAGTCTGCTGTTTCAGAGATGTTCCTTTATCCGGTCGTGCATGCAGATTGCACCAATGCCCGCGTGAATGGCCGGAGTGCATATGTATTTGTCTGTGCAGCGCCAGATGGGCCAGCTCTGTACTATGCCCGTGAAGTCAAAGGACATGTGGGTGTTGCAGGAACACTCATAGAGGACTATCAGGGAATCCTGATCCACGACCATGAGAAAACCTTTTACAGGTATGGATCTGCGCATCAGGAATGCCTGGCACATGTACTGCGCTATCTGAAAGGCAGCATGGAAAATGAACCAGAGCGGACGTGGAATAAAGACATGCATTCCCTGCTTCAGGAAATGATCCACTACGTGAACGGATTAGAACCAGGCGAGGAACGGGAACCCGCAAAGCTCCTCGAATATGAGACCAGATATGATGAGATCCTGGAAACCGGCTTGAATGAATATGCATATGTTCCGTGCAGCGACTACTACAGGGACGGATTCAATCTGGCTACAAGGATGAAAGAATATCGGGATGCACACCTGTTGTTCCTGCATGACAGCAGGGTTCCGACAACGAATAACCTGGCCGAACGGCTGCTAAGATTTATAAAACGAAAACAGAATCAGGCTGTGACATTCCGGAGTAACGAAAGTCTTGGGTTCCTCTGTGATAGCATGAGCGTGCTGTTTTTGATGCGCCAAGAAGATGATTGCAACCTATATGATAAAGTATCCGCAGTATTCGGATAGAAGAAAGAACTCATGGCTTCAACTGATTCCAGTCTACACCATGAGTTCTTTCTTTACAAGTTAGCCTCTGAACAGTAACCTTCCTCCAAACAAGACGGCGGCTCCGGAAATGATTGATGAGCGAGAGAAAGCCT
>JAUNPP010000003.1 GCA_030536685.1 Lachnospiraceae bacterium | reverse complement strand
GCCTGAACCTCTCTGCTTTCATTCCCAAAATACCGCCGGTATTCTTGCTGCGAGCAGCTCGTCAGCTATGCTGACATCATACATAATTTTCATCTGACTGAAATCACTCAAAATAAATCGTCTTATCCGTCTGCTGCATTTTCACGGCAATCCAGGGAGCCGCCGTACTGTCCTTTACGTCGGCTGTTTCTTCCGGAAGCGGCCCCAGAAGCTCTGTATCCATATAGATAACATCGCCTGCCAGATACAGTTCTTTTATCTGTATGCTGTATCCGCCTGTCTCCTGCCTGCCATATCCAACCACCAGATAAAGTTCCTCCCCTTCCGAAAAGCTCAGGCGAAATTCCGATTCTTTTCTTTCCTCAATTAAAGTCTGCAGCTCTTTTGGTACTTCCTCCTCCGAAACAACTGTATATGATATATCACCGGTCTTCTCCGGTTTGCTGCTGCTTCCGCACGCCCAGAAAATTAGTCCCACCGCTATCAGAAG
Source organism: Lachnospiraceae bacterium (assembly GCA_030536685.1). Lineage (GTDB taxonomy): Bacteria > Bacillota > Clostridia > Lachnospirales > Lachnospiraceae > TWA4. The sequence continues at coordinate 69,816 of JAUNPP010000003.1, read as the reverse complement.
TCCCAGAAGAACCAGCACTTTCACTAGATACCCTGTAAAATGACGCATATACCCTCCCTTTACCCTTTTTTTAAGCGCTGCTTCCCTACATTCTATTGTTTTCAATGCATAATTATGTTAAAATTCGTTTGGAAAATCAAAGCATACAAAATGGAGGAGATTTATGCAAAAACATTACGCACTGATTCAGGAAATGATTCATTATTATACAGGCGACCCAAAACGAATCCAGCATTTTCTGAAGGTATACACCTTCGCTGCATTAATTGCAGAAGGAGAGAATCTGGACGAGAAAACAAGATTCATTCTGGAAACCGCTGCGCTCGTTCACGATATCGGCATTAAAGTTTGTGAAGAAAAATACGGAAACAGCGATGGAAAGCACCAGGAGGAAGAGGGACCTGCTATTGCACGCCCCCTGCTTGCAAAATTAAGCTACGACCCGCCCGTGGTCGATCGGGTATGCTATCTGATTGCCCACCATCATACATACACAGAAATCGATGGTCTGGATTATCAGATTCTTGTGGAAGCTGATTTCCTGGTTAATCTTTACGAAGATGCTGCCTCTGACCATGCGATCTGCTCTGCATGCAGAAATATTTTCCATACACCTACAGGCATCAAGCTTTGCCGCTCCGTCTTCGCGCCTTCCGATACCGGAAATTTCCGTCCGGATGCAGATACTATCGTAAAACTGGGGGCAGAAGCAGGATTTACCTGTACTGCTCTGATTGAAACAGATAAAATCGTATTTAACCCGGATTTCCGCATCTGCTGTGAAGATAATTCCTGCGGCAAATACGGAGTAAACTATACCTGCCCGCCCGACTGCGGCACCACCGACGAAATGCGCGACCGGGTTCTGGCACATAAATACGCCATTGTTTTCCAGACCATGTGGGAGATTCCTGATACAGAAGACAGTGCTATGATCAAAAAATGCAAAGGAAAGCATAACTCCATGGTACGCGATTTTATCGCAGATCTCGATCCTTCCTACAAGGAAAAAGGAGGCTTTATGATTGCCGCAAGCGGCTGCAGTCTCTGCCCCGAATGTGCCATTGTGCGCGGAGAGCCCTGCGTTTTCCCTGAAAAAGCAGCCTCCTGCACCTCCGCCTACTGCATTTATGTAGAAGATCTCGCTGCTCAGTGCGGTATGGAATATAACTGCGGACACGGCATCACTGCATTTTTCGGACTTTATGTATTCGGATAAAGCACATATCAGAGATGATTACTGTTCAGAGATGATTACTGTTCAGAGATTTCCGAACAGCAGGAGAATCCAAAAGACGCAAGCCGTCCAGGATACGAAGTCTGTCCGGGGAAATGTTCTGTACCATTAAGGCGGCTTTCAGAATCAATCCCCCTTCACACCTGTATCATAACGGCTTGCTGATCATTCCCGCTGTGAACTGCTCCGAAAAACGAGGCTTTCTTACCGCCCTCTGTTTTCGCTTTTTACAACCATATGCAATATTCCCTGTACGGCAGCAAACAATACTCCTGCGACCGGCCAGACAACCCAGGAAGTTTCCCAGCTGTGATTCGGCAGGCTGACCGCCAGATAAACAGCCGTAACGATACACCAGTAAACTCCTGAAAAAACAGAAGTTTTTCTGTTTATTTCTTTCTTTTCTCTTGTGTAATCACCTGTCTGCAAAAGTTTATCATAAGCTGAATGTACCATCCCTGTACGGATAAACAGATAAACAGCACAGGCAATCAGCAAAAGTAAAAGCGCTGTACAGCAGACATAAATAAAATCCCCTGCTTCTACCGCTGCTGCCAGCATCAGCGGAACAACTGCTGTAATGCAAAGTACAACTCCGGTCACAATACATCCTTTGTAGCCATCCTCATCCGCCTCTTTCTGCCGCTCAACAATCCCGCTTACGCCATAGGCCAAAACGACAGACTCCTTTTCCAGATATTCATAGGAAGAAAGGCTCATTCCATTTAAAATCAAAACAGACACGCTTATTGCTATCATAAGAAGTAAAATCACGGTTCCCATACCGCCTGCCATATTTTCCGTAATACCAATCTTTTTATATTCCGAAAGACCTCCCAGCAAAATAAGACTTACCGGAGAAAGAATCAGAAAAAATACCGCCCCGGCGATACGTTTTGACGCTTTCCGCGTTAAATCCAAAAATACATTGGCCTCTTCCAGCGTTATGCATTTCAAAGCTTCCTCATCAGCTGTACACTCAGATTCTTCTCTGACGATCTCTTCCAGTTCATCTTTAAGCAGGTAATCCGTTGTCACACCGAAAATCTGACTCATTTTAATAATTTTGTTTAAATCAGGAATCGATGCTCCCGACTCCCATTTTGACACGGACTGCCTGCTGATTCCCATCTGATCCGCCAGCTCCTCCTGCGACCATCCATTTCTCTTTCTTAATGAAATAATTTTTTCCGCCAAAATCATAAATAAATTTTCCTTTCCACTTATTGTCCTAAAATATTATTTCACATGAAACATCAACACTTTGAATGTGATCTTTAAATGTGATCTGTTCTAACAAAAATTCTAGCAGAAAATCCGGTTGACAACCAGCAAGTGCGCTATGAAATTTGTCAACTGACGGTTGCATCCTGTATTTTTGTGTTGCCGGAGCAAATTATCATATAAAAAGCGGAGTATCCCCGAAAACGTTCATTCTCCGGAAATACTCCGCTGTTTTATATGAATTGATACCTGCAGTCAGCCGGATATCAATTAACCATGATCAACCAGATGTCAATTAGCCATGATCAACCAAATGTCGATTAGCCAAGCATTGCGTTAGCTGCTTCTCCCAGCGCTGCTGATTTTGCTGCTGCATCTTCCATAGAAGAGCCTTTTACGCCATAGTACAGTTTGATCTTGGGTTCTGTACCGGAAGGACGTACGCACAGCCATGCATTGTCAGAAAGATCGTAGTACATAACATTGGATGAAGGAAGACCTGTGCTGGTCACTTCACCTGTTGCCATATTCTTAGCGGTATCTTTCTTGTAATCTCTGATTTCAAGAACCTTGTAATCGCCGATTGATGCAGGTTCGGATGTTCTTAAATTCTCCATCATGGACTGAATCTTTGCAAGACCTTCAATACCTTTAAGTGAAATTGCTTTTACATCATCCTTGTAATAGCCGTAACGATCGTACATTTCAAGCATTGCATCCCACAGAGTCATATCTTTTGTCTTATAGTATGCTGCTGCTTCACACAGAGCCATTGTTGCAACGATCGCATCCTTATCTCTTGCGTGAGTACCGATCAGGCAGCCGTAGCTTTCTTCAAAGCCAAAGAGATAAGTTCCTTTGCCGGACTGCTCAAAACCAAGAATCTGCTGTCCGATATATTTGAAACCGGTCAGAACTTCGATCTTGCGGATCTTGTAGTAATCTGCAATCGCATCTGCAAGATTGCTGGTTACGATCGTCTTGATCAGAGCGCCGTCTTCAGGCAGTCCGTATAATTCTTTGTACTGGCTGATTTCATACTCTGCTAACAGACAGCCTGACATATTACCTGTCAGAACATGATATTCGCCTGCTTTATCCTTTACATAAACGCCAAGACGGTCAGCATCGGGATCTGTTGCCAGAACCAGATCTGCATCGATTTCTTTTGCAAGCTTCAGACCCAGTGTAAACGCTTCTTCTGCTTCCGGGTTGGGATAGCTTACAGTAGGGAATTCACCATCGGGCAGCTCCTGTTCCGGAACTACGTAAACATTTTCGAAGCCAAGTTCTTTTAATACTCTTCTTGCAGGAATATTACCGGTGCCATGTAAAGGTGTGTAAACGATCTTCAGTTCCTTTGCCATAGCAGCGATTGCTTCGGGACGTTTTACCTGTTTTTTCAGCTCTGCAATATAAGCATCATCGATTTCGGCGCCGATTTCAACAAAAAGGCCTGCTGCTTTTGCGTCTTCGAGACTCATGGTTTTCAGAGTTGCAAAATCTGTAACGGCTCTTACCTCTGCTGTGATACCGCTGTCATGAGGAGGAGTAATCTGTGCGCCATCTTCCCAGTAAACCTTGTATCCGTTGTATTCGGGCGGATTGTGGCTTGCTGTAATATTGATACCTGCGATGCAGCCCAGTTTTCTTACTGCATAAGACAATTCAGGTGTGGGACGAAGGCTTTCAAAACGATATGCCTTAATTCCATTCGCTGCCAGGCATAATGCTGCTTCCATTGAAAATTCAGGAGACATACGTCTGGAATCATATGCGATTGCAACACCTTTTTCTGCGCCGCCAACTTTATTGATATAATTAGCAAGTCCCTGTGTAGCTTTACGTACAGTGTATGTATTCATGCGGTTTAAACCAGCACCGATAACACCACGTAAACCGGCAGTACCAAATTCAAGCTCCATGTAAAATCTTTCTTTGATTTCGTTCTCGTCATCGGCAATGCTCTTTAACTCAGCCTTGGTTGCTTCATCAAAGCAGGGGTTTGTAAGCCACTCTTCATACATCTTTCTGTAATCCATTGTTTCCTCCATTCTGCCGTAAAAACGGCAGCATCCGCAGGCATATGGCTGTATCTGTACAGGAAAGTTTCCTGTCTGCGGGTGCATTCTTAAATATAGTGTGATTTTTTGGACAATCTGTCGGAAATCCGCCATCCGCAACACTCATCTATGGGGAAGTGCTTCTGGCAGTTCTTCTGAAATCATCTTACCGCTCATCGAAAATCCCGTTCTGTCTTCCGTCAGATCAACGTAATTTTATTATAACAGATTTTCACTAAAAAGGAAGTATCAGTCTATGCAGATTTTCCAAAAATACCTGTCGTTTTTCTTCCTGATTAATCACATTCCTTAATTTTACAACATTTTTCTCCGGCATCCACGCCTTATTCGACTGAGCATAAAAATTTAACTGTTTCCAGTATTTTTCCGGAAATAAAAACAGGCAATAAAGGAGAGCGCCTTCCTCCCGGGTAACAGGACAGTATTTTTGATAAAATTCCATCAAAGCCTTCGCCAGCTGCCAGTTAAAATCCTGCTTTTCCATACATTTGCGCAGAAAAAGATAGAAATCAGCAATCTGATAACCACGTTGAAAACGACTGCTCTGACAAATCCAGCTTTCCTGTTTGCCATACACCAGGTTATGATAATGAAAATCTCCATGACAGATCTGTCTCTGTACTCCCAGTTTACCTGAAATTGCCTGAAACAGATCAATTGCTGCCTGTGCCTGCGCAAGATAATACGGCGTTTCCTTCATAATTAATTGTTCCAGTGCATTTTTATTCCGCCGTTTTCGAACAAATCCTGAAATTCTGCAAATTTCCCGTTTTCTGCGCTCCCAAAGCTGCAGGTAAGATTCCTGAAAGGCAAGGGAAGCAGATGGTTTTGAAACAGACTGCTTCAAATCGGACACTTCTGAAACAGACTGCTCCAAATCGGACACTTCTGAAGCAGACTGCTCCAAAGCCGGCTTTTCTGATGATGATGTCTTCCGGACTGCTGATTCCGCATTTTGTAACTTCAGATCTGCTGCCCGCAGAATCTGATGCATACAAGCTGCAGCTCTGGCTCCATTAAAAAGATCCTCCTTATTTCTCACATCACATTCATGCCCTTCCGTCCACTCTTTCAATACAAATTTTCTGCCAAAATCATCTGCAGTTAAAAGATTTCCTTCTTTGTTCCGGACAAACCTGTCCATACGCAGCCTGCCGCTTCCACCCGCACAGCTCCAGATATGGGCAAGACCCATTTCCTCCGTTTTCCGACAGATACAGTCCTCTAAATCCAGACGTTCCTCCCCTGAAACGCTCTCTTTCCATAAAAATAACCCTTCTGAAGCAATACAAAGCCATCCTCCTCTGACTTTTCTTATATTTTTCACTGTTAGATCATATTTTTCCAACATGGCAGTATCCCGGTCATACATCAAAAAACTCCTCCCTTTCCACAAAAATCCTTCAGTACAGCAGCCGGATCCATAAATCTGTATATTCTATCACACAGATTTTTCATACGCCCGCATTCTGTACATCATATGTAAAAAGAGAGAAGTTCATGAAAACTATATTACCAGAGCCTCCCCCGGCAATTCAATTACCGAAGATTTCCACTTATTATCTCATTTCGAGAATGCCATCGGCATTCCTGCTGTGAGCAGCTCAGGTCTATGGCACAACACCAAATCTCTCTGCTGTTCAATACTGCATAACAATTATTGTTCAATACTGCATAACAATTATTGCTAACTATTTTTAATTGTTTCTTTCCTGGTAATAATTACCTCTTTGTAAAATCGGCCTGACTCGGCCCGGATTGAATCCGAAGGTCACTTTGGAATTGTGACCCGGATTCAAAAGATCTTTAATGAAGCAAACGATTGTTTACTTCGATATTGGTAAAAATATACTCTTTCACTACTGATTCTGAACTGCCTGGATAAAATCCTCGACCGACTCGGCACGTCTCGCCAGTTTCACATACTTTTTCAAAACTTCAGGATCGGTTTCCCGGCTGATTTTTTCCTTCCAGTCTTCAGGAATCGGCCCGATGTCCTCAAGCAGTTCAAAAATTATCTCAAGCCTGCCTTCGAGCCTGCCCTCGGCTCTGCCTTCATTCCTTTCATCCCGAAGCAACTCCTCAAACAGCATATACCTCGCCTCCATTCCACGGTCTCTTTTGATATGCCGAATACTTTCCTGTATCCTGGCTACCAGCGGATCTTCGAAATCTGCTGTACTTTCTTCCAGACCAGCTCCGACAAAATTCAGTTTTTTTCCTTTGTGCCATATATATCCTCCGCTTCAGCAGAGAGATTCTATATTCATTTTATCACATGTTGGCGGGTTTGTGAAGCTTTATTTAGCTTCCCCTTACACCAGTTTCAACAACACATCCTTCTGATTATCTTCCGGATTTTCCAGTACATGCTGCAGAAGACGCTCCAATGTCTCTCCCAGCTCTTTTCCCGGTTTCATTCCGGCTTCTATCAGATCTTTTCCTGTGACGGCCAGCATTTTTAAAGAAGTACACTCCTTATTTTCCTGAATTTCCTGATAAAAAGCTTCTATCTGGTTCAGCTCTTTCATTGTTTCCTCATACACATGGGGAGGTTTTGCACCTGCGTCTGCTCTGCGGAAGATCAGAAGATCCGGGAATAAATCCGTTCCGATTTTACTGACTGCTCTGCGGACGGATTTCTTATCCAGATTTATTTTATAATCATGAAAACGTATCAACCTGCAGGTTCTGTCAATGGTCTGGTTATCGTATTTTAACCTCCGCAGAATTTTTCTTGCGATTTTCTCGCTTTCCTGAGGATGTCCGTAAAAATGATCCTGTCCATTTTCATCCGTTGTTTTTACTAACGGTTTACCCAGATCATGCAGCAGACCGGTTAAACGCAGCGGCAGATCACAAGGCGTGTGATTCATAACCTCCTGTGTATGCTCTCCGACGGAGTAGCAGTGATAGGGCGTATTCTGCTCACAGCTCATCGCAGTGTCAAACTCAGGAAGTATTACCTTCGTAATTCCGGTTTCATACAGCATTTTAAAACACTCGGGGTGAGGCGATAACAGCAGCTTGGAAAGTTCCGTCTGAATCCGCTCCGCACTGATTTTTTTCAGGTTGGGAGCCAGCTTTTTCACCGCATTCCACGTTTCCTCTTCAATGGAAAATCCCAGCTGGGCTGCAAAACGAACCGCCCGCATGATGCGCAGAGCGTCCTCATGAAACCGTTCCTCTGCGCTTCCCACACAGCGGATGATACCATTTTGCAAATCCTCCTGTCCACCAAATACATCTACAATCCCGCTCTGCGGGCTGTATGCCATTGCATTGATCGTAAAATCTCTGCGCCGCAGGTCTTCCTTCAAATCCGGTGTAAACTGCACCTCATCCGGGTGTCTTCCATCCGTATATTCTCCGTCGATTCGGTAAGTCGTTACTTCAAATCCGATATGATCTTCCAGAACCGTCACCGTTCCGTGCTGGATTCCGGTATCAACTGTCCGTTTAAAAACCGCCTTCACCTGCTCAGGCTTTGCGGAAGTCGTAATGTCCCAGTCATTCGGCACTCTGCCAAGAAGCATATCCCGCACACAGCCGCCGACTGCATAAGCCTCATATCCATGTTTTTCCAATCTATCAATAATAAAAGTTACCTGCTTCGGTATCTGCATTTCCATTTCCATAAACGATCTCCATCTCCCTGTCTGATACAGCATTGCATAATTAACTATCCTATACCTGTTTTTTATTCACTTTAACTTTTTGCCGTTTTTCCTGCTTTCTGTTCACAACATTTATTTTATACCAATTCTATTCATTTTACTATATAAAGAAATCAAAAAAAGAACCTGCGATACAAACCGTATTCATATCACAGATTCTCTCCGTTTATCAAGCGTTAACCTGTTGCTTTCATTAACCAGGCATCAGACCGTTGCTTTCACTGGCCGGGCATTTGTTTGTCGCAAAACGCCAATGCTAACGATCCCCGGTATACTAATATGCTTTGCCCCAGAATACCATCTTCTTCGCAGGCTTTCCGCATACCGGGCACACGTCGGTAATCTGTTCCTGTTCAAAAGGCATACATCTGGAAGTAGCTGTCGTATCCTCTTTGATCTTCATTTCGCATTCCAGATCTCCGCACCACATCATTTTTACGAAGCCAGGTTTATTGGCAATAGTGTCTTTAAACTCATCATAAGTCTTTGCTTCATAAATATGAGATGCAAGATGCTTCTTTGCGCGTTCCAGCATATCATTCTGCATTGTTTCCAGAGTTTCACCGATTTTTGCTGCCAGTTCATCGAGTGCAACAACCTGTTTTTCTCTGGTATCACGGCGAACGATCACTGCCTGACCTGCTTCAATATCCTTCGGGCCGATTTCCACACGAACGGGGATACCGCGGATTTCCTGTTCACTGAATTTCCAGCCGGGGCTCTTGTCGGAATCATCTACTTTTACCTTGTAGCCTGATTTAACCAGAGTATCCTTTAATTCATCTGCTTTTTCCAGTACGCCGGCTTTGTGCTGCGCGATCGGAATAATTGCAACCTGAACCGGTGCGATTCTGGGAGGCAGTACCAGTCCGCTGTCATCACCGTGTACCATGATCAGGGCGCCGATAATACGGGTGGACATACCCCATGAGGTCTGATGAACATACTGCAGTTTATTTTCCTTATCGGAATACTGGATTCCAAATGCTCTTGCAAAGCCGTCGCCGAAGTTGTGGCTGGTACCGGACTGAAGAGCTTTGCCGTCATGCATCAGCGCTTCAATTGTATAGGTAGATTTTGCTCCGGCAAATTTCTCCTTATCGGTCTTCTGACCCTTTACAACGGGGATTGCCAGATATTTTTCACAGAAATCAGCATAAACATTCAGCATCTGAACGGTTCTTGCTTCTGCTTCTTCTTCAGTTGCATGAGCGGTATGTCCTTCCTGCCATAAAAATTCAGCGGAACGCAGGAAAGGTCTTGTTGTCTTTTCCCATCTTACAACGGAGCACCACTGATTGTACAGCTTGGGCAGGTCTCTGTGAGACTGAATGATTTTGGAATAAAAATCGCAGAACAGAGTTTCAGAAGTAGGACGAACACAAAGTCTTTCCTCCAGCTTGTCCATACCGCCATGTGTAACCCACGCAACTTCAGGCGCAAAGCCTTCTACATGGTCTTTTTCCTTCTGCAGCAGACTTTCAGGAATAAACATAGGCATGTATACATTTTCAACACCTGTTTCCTTAAACATCGCATCCAGATTTTTCTGAATATTTTCCCAGATTGAATAACCGTTGGGACGTAAAATCATACATCCGCGCACATTCGAATATTCGATCAGTTCTGCCTTTTTCACAACGTCAGTATACCACTGCGCAAAATCCTCAGCCATAGGGGTAATGGCTTCTACAAATTTCTTCTCTTTTGCCATCTAAGCATCCTCCTTGAAAATCAGTCAAATATCCCGCCGCGGGGAGCGGGGAATAAATAAAAAACGCCCATTCCATCCAAATCCCATAGGGACCGAATGCAATCGGCGGTACCACCCTGATTAAAAATTCTCCTTTCTCCCGGTCGGCAGATCATAAATCTGCGGTTTCCGAAAACAAACGCAAAATATGGGAAAACAGGAAAATCTTTCTCTCAAATATCCGTTAACGCCGGAACTACGCCGCGGTTTGCCGCAGAACTCCGAGGGCGGGTTTGGCAAAGCTTCATGCGATATCTCACAGCACAGTCCGTCGATTCAAAGCAAAGCACAAATCAAATCACGCTTTTGATGCTTCAAAACCATCTTACAGACCGGATATCTTCTCTGAACAGGAAGGAATCTGCCTACTATTCCTCATCACAGTTACTTTTCAGTATCAGTTCTTCTTATTTTATGCAAAAAGAAGGGGTTTGTCAAGGCTTCTATCTTTCTTTGTCACGGTAACCGCATTTTCCCAGAAACAGGAAAGAGAAATACGGGATTGATATTGTTTATTCTTGTAAAAACAACGAAAAAGATTTATACTCCTGATGATAAGGAGTGTTTATATGCAGGAAATAACTTTAGGGGAAATGTTTGAGCAGCTACGGCTTAAAAGGCATCACACAAAGAAAGAAATCTGTGAAGGATTATGTTCTATTACCGCTTTGACCAGATATGAAAATAATGTACGAGTACCCGACAAATTTCTATTAGACAGTATTTTGCAGCGTCTGGGCGGAGACCTGATAAAATTTGAAATCATCGTCAATGATCATGATTTAGAAATCGCCCATATCAGACAGAAAATAGAGCTTCTCTGGAAAGAAAAAGATCTAAACGCTATCCAAATGCAAATTGAAGAATATAAATCCATCATAAAATCCAGCAGAAACCTGCATGAACAATTTATCTATGAAAAGCAGGGACAAATTCAGGAATATCTGGGAAATTGGCAAGCTGCTTTACAATTATATCATACTTCATTAAGCTGTACTGAATGTTTGAATTATACCAAAAGAATACAGTATGGTTTATTAACATTTGCAGAGGCGCTTTTACTCACTGATATAGGAAAATTATATTATAATCAGGAACATACGGAGAATGCCTTATCTATATTTGAAAATATAGCCAGATATTTCCAAATGCACACTTCTCTCAAAAACAAAAGTATTATGGAAACAATATACATAGAAAGTATCTATTACCTGGCAAAAATTAATTATCGCCAAAAAAACTGGGGCCTGGCATATAAGTACACAAATCTGGTAATCAAAAGACAGCTTTCTGAATACAGATTACAATATTTAAAAGATTGTTTCTATTTTAAAAAAGTTTTAGAAATCAAACTTGGTAAATATAATCCGCAAGATTTTTCTTATGAAAAGAATTTAATTGCGTTAGAAATACTGCAGTATCAAACAACAGAAGAGCTGGAAAGACATGTAAAGGAAAATTCATGGGAGAATATAGTAAATCAGATATAATACGTTATTATCGAAAAAAATCCGGAATGACACAGGAAGAACTCTCAGAAGGCATCTGTACGCCGGAAACATTAAACAGGTACGAAAACAAATCTCTTAATCCGACAGATGATAAATTCAATCTGCTAATGCAAAAATTAGGAAAACGAAGTGACACCGTAATATTCGATATGCAAACAGAACTTGTTAATTTTCATAAAATACGGTTAATCATCTTAAAATACTTTGAGCAGGGAGATTTCGAACGACTGACCCAATTAATCGATAATATAAAAGAAAAAGAAATCCTTAACATGAACTATCCTGAAAACCAACAATTCCTTCTGAGGATTGAAAACATAATTGCATACCAAAAGAAGGAACTCCCGATTAAGGATTATATAAAAAAATTAGAAGATCTCTTACTTCTCACATTTCCGGAATATACAAGTATTAATTATGAAACCAAAAAAATATATACGGAAAATGAGTTCCTGATTATCAATAACCTCGCAACAGCATACGGAAAAACAGGTGCATTTGATATAGCCTGCAATATTTTTCAAAAAACAGCCATGTCGCTTGAACAAATATCATTTAACGATTATAAACCTGTCTATTTGCTGTTAATAAACTATGCAAATTTTTTAGGCATAAACCAAAAATATGATGAAAGCATAAAAGTTTGCAGACAGGGAGTAGAATGGCTGTTGAAAAATGACCGTGCAAATTATTTATACAACTTTTTTTATAATATCGGTTGGAATATGATAGAAAAATCAAAGCAAAACAGAGACCGTCAGTTAAAAAATACCGGAAAAATATACATATGGGAAGCCTATCAGCTATGTCAAATTTTTGCTGAAAACCAAAAGGCTTTTGAAAGGATTAAAGAATATTATATCAGCATTCAAGATGAAATTTCATGACGTATTCGGTTAATTTGAAATAATTAACAACATCATTCAATTTCATAAAATTCTTGTTTATAATGCTCTCCGAAACAGGGAGGCAGCAAAACAATGAGAAAATTTTACTTCACAAATAGAAACACTCTATTATGGATATCAGGAAGCACATTATCCGCGTTCGGCGATGTATTTACTTCTACCGCAATTCCTCTGGTGACTTTCAATTTGACAAAATCAGCCAGATTTTCAGCATTAGTACTTTTTCTGGACATTTTGCCAATTATTATTTTATCTCCAATTATAGGAATACTTGTTGATAAATATTCCAGGAAAAAGATCATATGTATTTCTAATATTATTTCCGTCATAATTTTAACTTCTTTTCTTATTATAGATAAAAGTGAATGGTACTATCTGATTGGAAACTCGGTAATAAGCATAAGCGCCAAATTTTATTCAACAGCAGCCAAAACAATGCTGCCCGACATAGTATCTGATCATACCGTTATTACAAGAGTCAACAGTTTAATATCACTGACATTGAAAATAGCCCGAATCCTGGGAGCGTCTTTAGCCACTATTATACTGAGTTTTTGGGGGACAAAAGCTTTATTTATGTTTGATAGCAGCAGTTTTATCATAAATATTTTGTGCGTGCTGGGTTTACGATTAAACGCCATGTCTGCCGCCCAAAACCAGGAAAAGAACAGCAAGTATACATTTACAAATGCGGTCAGATATTTCATAACAGACCGGATATTCATAATTATGTGTATCATATATGCAGAGTTATTCTTCCTGGAAGGACTCATGCAATCGCAAATGGTCGTTTTTATTAAAAAATATTTATCATTAAGCGATATGCACTACGCTTTTTATCAAAACTGTTTACTAACGGGAATTGTAACGGGACAAATCATTTTAAGTAAATACGAATTAAAACAAAAAGAATTTTTCTGGGAAAAAACAGGTATGATCTTAATTATAGTTTCCCTGATTGGAATTTTTCTCTTTAAACGTATTTCTTTTGGTTTGCTTTATGGATTTGGACAGCCATTGATCGTAACTTCATGGTATTCATATTTTTATAAATATACACCTGGAAAATTAAGAGGACGTCTGCTGTCATTTACGAATATGGGCTTTGAAATCATACACTTATTGTCTGCAGCCACCGTTTATTTGATATGTAATGACTTCATTCCTCAGCAAAACCTGATGTTCACTGCAGCAATATTAGCCATTATTACTTTGATGACTTCTGCAGCAGAAAAAAGACAGAAAAACAAACAGAACACCTGGTACTGAAAAACAAACAGAATGCCTGATACATCATTGCATAATCATACTTTACCTGTCCTTATTTTATGCAATGATGCATTGACGTATTGACTATTTTTATCCAAAGCCCTGCCATAAGGTTTGAAGCCGCAATCAGCTGTCTCCCTTCTTCCCGCCTGCCCACATGATCACCAGCACTCCAACCGGCCCGAGTATAAAGCCGGCTGCTCCAAACAGCTTCAGGCCGACATAAACGGCAGCCAGAAACTCAAATGCCGTAATCCCCATGCATTTTCCCATAAGCTTGCTTTCCATAAATTCACGGGTAACATAGCAAATTACATATAGTATCAGCAGCGCAAGCCCTCTTCCGGGATTCTGATTCAGAAACTCCCAGATCAGCCAGGGGATATAAATTGTTCCCGTTCCGAAAATAGGCAGGATGTCCACCAGTCCGATTACAATTCCGAGAAGCAATGCATAGGAAAAACCACTGATCCACAGTCCCAGGCAGCTGACAACTGTAGTAATCAACATGATCAGCCCCTGAACCCGCAGCCATTTTCCACAGATCTTCCCCAAAAACAGCCCGAAATCCACAATCTCCTTATAAAATATACACATCGTCAACCGCTGGTGCAGCCGCTCCATTTCTTCCACTGCCAGCACACTCGCCATGAAAAAGACAAAGAGCGACGTAAAAAAGCTGATACAGGAACGCATCAGCTGCGGAGAATGAGACATACAGTAGCTGATGCACCGCTCCCAGGTAAAATATTCTCCAAATTTTCTTAAAATATCCGCCAGCCAGATTGTACAGTCTCTGCCGAACAAAATCAGTTTTTTACCGCCCTTTCCATTCAGCCATTTTGTAAGATTTTCAATAATTTCCTGATTTTGCAGTTCCTTTAAAAGCCCCTGCAGTTCTTTCAGTAAAATCGTGCCCCCAAAATTGACAAGTATGATCAGGAAAAAACCGATGCTCACTAAAATCAGAACTGCTCCAATGCTCTCCTTCACATGCAGACGCCGACGCAGCCACCGAACAGACGGACGAATCAGCATTGCCACCAGAAACGCCAGCAAAAATGGCAGCAATAAAGGAAGTACCAGACGGAAAATCAAGTAAACCGCAAGTGCACTTCCTGTTATTGCCAATATTTTCTTCCAGCTCTCAAACGTCCCCTGTCCCATAATGCTCCTCCTGCGTTACATACCAATCATTCCAAAATAGTATGTCCCGAAACGAGGCCGCTTACACCAGAATTCTTCCATATGAGATGAAGTTGTTTCATTTACACCAGACGCATTCCATGTGAAGTTGTTTCACTTACACCAGACGCATTCCGTGTGAAGTTGTTTCATTTACACCAAAAGCCTTCCATTCGTTGAAATTACAAGCACTTCACATGGAATTTCCTTTCCGCTGTTGTTCAGAGCACGTTTTACTGCATTTTCCAGTTTACCGCAGCAGGGAACCTGCATTCTTACAACGGTAACGCTCTTGATTGTGTTATTTTTCATAATTTCGGTCAGCTTTTCACTGTAATCACCCGAATCCAGTTTCGGACATCCGATCAAAGTAACACGGTTTTTGATAAATCGGTTATGAAAATCACCATATGCATACGCTGTGCAATCCGCTGCAATCAAAAGATCTGCATCTGCAAAATACGGAGCCTGTATCGGAGCCAGTTTCATCTGAACCGGCCATGTGGAAAGCCTGCTTTCACACGCGCAGTTTTCAGAATTTTTATCCATATTTTCCAAACAGGCTTTTCTCTTTTCTACCGTCTTTTCAGCATGCGCTGTTACGTTTCTCTCTTCTGCCGCTTTTTCACCATACGCTGCTGCTTTTCTCTCTTCTACCGCCTTTTCATCATATGCTGCTGCCTCCCGCTCCTCAAAGCCAATTGCATCCACAGGGCAGGCCGGAAGACAATCCCCCAAACCGTCACAGTAATCATCCCGAAGCAGCTTCGCTTTTCCATTTATTATCCCAATTGCGCCTTCATGACACGCCTCTGCGCATAAACCGCAGCCATTACATTTTTCTTCATCAATTTTAACAATTCTCCGAACCATAATTTCCTCCAGAAAACAAACGGACACATGATCCGCTCTGCCATTTTTTCTACAGCTTTATTTTACTGCTTTTTAAGGAGTGTGTCTGTTGGAAATGCAACGTTGACACTCTCCCGAGACACTCCACAACTGGTAAAACCGGAAGTTTACGACATTACGACACCTGTAAAAATACTGCGAGATTTAAGCCGTTACAGGTGTTCCTTACATGTCAGTTCGTCAACCTCCAGCTTAAATACTGCTACTGCCTGAAGCGCTTTTTCCGGGAAATCCCAGTCAGCCTTTTGGGTATTGTGATACATGATGAGCCCAAGCGCTCGTCTTTTCTCCTGAAGATACTCTATTATATCAATCTTTCCGGTTCCAATGATACTCTGGAAACGAGCCGAGTGGGCGCAGGCGGTACCCGCGGTATGAAGTTCATAATTGGTATCCAGTTCAAAGCCCGCATAGTGTGTTTTTTGAATCAGCTCAAGCTTTCTTCCCTGAACCGCACCGTGAAAGTAAAATATCTTTTTCTGCTGGTTTTCTTCATATCCGAAATTCAGCGGGACAATATACACCTTTCCATCATCATTTAATCCCAGTCTGCAGCAGGTACAGGCAGATATAATTTCATTGATTCTGGTGGGATCGGTTATCTCTCGGTCATGTCTTCTCATTTTTTTCATTTGGCAGTGTCCTTTCCTGAGAAAATCTGGTATCAGCTTTCCTCACCGCAGCGTTTCGCTGTTATTCAAAACTGTGGTACTATATAAAAACAAAATGTCAGCGCCAGCAAAATCCACATAGTCTCCAACTGCTGTAGGAGACATATAACGGGTATCGACCAGTGTTATTTCAGAATATCCTTCCGCCAGCAAAGGAATCAGACTTGAGGCGAAAGAATCCCTGAAAACAATCAGTTTCTTTTCCTTTTCTGCAATCGGATTTTTAATGGAAAGCAGCGGGGAAGCGCCTGATAAATATATCTCATACATATCACGGCTTTCCAGCTTTTCAAAATGATAAAGCCCCGTTGTTTCTTTTGTTTCTTCATTATAAAGAGTACACTTTTCCAACGTATCGTTGGAAAGATAATGAATCCTGTCATTTTCAAGCAAAAGAGCAGCCTGTCCGAGATATACTCCGTAAAACGGCTTTTCCACCACATGTTCCTCATATTTCCCGGAAACAGACGCCCCCATTGAATCCGCGAAATATTCTGCAACATCCCTTATCTTTTCCTGCCGCCAATGAGAATCTGTCTTGTAATAATCGGACAATTCCAGCATGGATGTGACATCCATATATTTTGCATAGGGCATTCCCTCTTTTACAATATCAAAAAGAGCCTGATAATCCATCGCCGGATGTTCTGTCTGCTCTGCCGAAAAATATCCTTTATCCGGAATTACAGACAGATAAATATTTCCGGAAACATCAGACAGATACGTTTCATATAAATAATTCAGCTTTTTTACCGCGCTTCGAACCGAACTTTTATCCAAAGGATACTCAATCTTCACCGCATACCCATCTGAAATATAAATATCATGGTTATCGCTTTTTCCAAACAGATAAAATTCAGATACCGATTTAAGAACCCGAAACGCATCCCGAAGCGGAAACTGATCCAGCGAATATTCTTCAAAATCACGGAAATATTCACCTGACAGCACCGAATCCACACTCATTGCCGGTAAAGACGCAAGCCTGCGCCGTTCACTTACAGAAAAATCATCTTCCGGCTTCAGCCAGCAAAAAAGAGCAATCCCGCCCCAAACCGCAAACAATACCAGCAGCGGTATAATATGCTTCAGAAGCTTCATTTTGCACTTTAGAGATTTCTCCTTGTGTTTCAAACGCCATCGACCTCCCATCAAAATCTGAAATAAAGAAACGGATTAAAGGAGCCATCAACCAGATAGGCCGTCGAAAGCAGCAATATCATGACCAGCCCCACCATTTTAACCAAAGAAAACACACCGGGAGAGCGTCTTTGCATAGCCGCAAACACATATTTCGGAAAAGGCGTACAGCCAATTCCGGCAGCAATCAGTGTAAGCAGGTAGCTTTTCAAATAATACATCGTTTCTGCCGTATAAAGCGGCAGATTGCCAAAGCCGAAAAGCCCCCGAATGTCACTGCCCGCCTGCGCCATGTCCGCTGCATTAAAAATAACGAAACTAAATACCAGCACCAGCAAAACATACACATGTCTGAAAGCTTTCGGGATTTTTTCGGTAAATCCGGTCAGCTTTTCTATAATCAGCAAAACAGCAAACAACAGCCCCCAGATAACAAAATTCCAGGCTGCTCCATGCCACAGACCGGTAAGCATCCAGACAATAAAAATATGAAACAGCCAGCGCGATTTCTTCACCCGATTCCCTCCGAGCGGGATATAAACATAATCCCGAAACCAGCCTCCAAGCGTCATATGCCATCTTCGCCAGAATTCCGTAATGCTTCCCGACAGATATGGATAATTAAAATTCTCCGGAAAATGAAATCCCATGATCCGTCCAAGGCCAATCGCCATATCACTGTACCCTGAAAAATCAAAATAAATAAAAAGCGTAAACGCTGCTGCATAAATCCAGTAAAACAAGACCGATTTTTGATCAGATGCGCGGAAAATATCCACCAGCTGCGCCATGGCATTTGCAATCAGGATTTTTTTCCCCAGACCGAGCAAAAACCGTGTAACTCCATCATAAACAGCTTTTATCTGATGTGTACGCTTTTCCAGCTCCCCGGCAATATCCCTGTAACGCACAATCGGACCTGCAATCAGCTGCGGAAAAAACATCACGTACGCACCAAAGTCAATAAAATTGCGCTGACAGGCGACATCTCCGCGATAGACATCTGCAAGGTAGCTGATAATCTGAAACGTATAAAAGCTGATGCCGACCGGCAGCACGACTCTAAGCATCGGAATACTAAGACCTGTTAAGCGATTCAGGTTTTCAAGCAAAAAATCCGCATACTTAAAATAGCCGAGAAAAGATAATAAAACAGCAGCTGAAACCGCCAGACACCATCTTCCCGATTTCCGCTGCTGTGCGTCCATTCTTTTCCCCTGCTCCCATGTATCCCTGCTCTTCTGCTCACGTGCATCCTTGTTCTTCTGATCACATGCAGTCTTTCGCCCCTGCGCACATGCAGTCTTCCGACTCTGCTCATGAACGATTAGAATTCCTCCCAAATAGCCGGTCAGAACAAAGGTCAGAATTAAAATCAGATTCTTTGGTTCTGCACACCCGTAAAAAGCCAAACTGCCGAAAAAAATAACGCAATTTTTCCACTTTCCGGGCGCAGCAGCATAAAATACAAAAAATACCGGTAAATAGTAGTATAAAAAAGGAATACTTGAAAAAAGCATACTCGTACTACTTTCGTACTACTTTAAGTCAACACTTAAACTGCCTCCGGCAGTCTCTTTAAACGCCTCAACCATCTGATCTGCAGTAAGAGAATCCGCAAATTCAGAGGACATCATAATAAACATCACAACATCACCGTGTGCACACGCGCGCACATCATCCGCTTCAACACAGATCCATTTTCTCGTATCAACGCCATCCTTCACCGCGGCAGCGATTGCCTGTGCATCCTTTTCATCCTTTACCCGAAGCAGAACAAGCGAATAGGCCTGAGAACTCATAGCAGGCTCCGAAGCAAGCGCTTCTTCTACCTTTTCGCCATCTTCCTTTGAAAGACCTGTAAAATACACTGCCATATTCTCATCCGTAAGATCGACCTTCGTATCCGTCAGCTTAAATTCAGGAGTTTTTTTCTCATAAACCGCTGCAAGAATCTCATCCAGGCCCTTATCAGCCAGCGCATTGTCCGCACTCTTATCCTTGCCGCAGGCAGTAAACGCACCAAGCGCCATCACTATTGTCAGTATAAGTGCTAAATATCTTTTCATAGTTTAATACCTTTTTAATATCTTTTTAATACTCTTCTTTATTAATACCCTTCTTTTTTACACCTTAAACCGATATCCAACGCCCCATATTGTTTCAATATACTGAGGTTTTGCTGTGTTGAATTCGATTTTTTCACGGATTTTTTTGATATGTACCGTTACCGTTGCAATATCACCTACAGATTCCATATCCCAGATCTTCTTAAACAGCTCCTCCTTGGAAAATACATGATTCGGATGCTGTGCAAGAAATGCCAGCAGGTCAAATTCCTTTGTAGTAAACTGTTTCTCTGTGCCATTGATATAAACCCGGCGCGCCGTCTTATCGATCTTCAGCCCCCGGATCTCCACCATCTCATTCTGTGAAGCAGAGCTGCCGATAAGCCGCTCATACCTGGCAAGATGCGCTTTTACCCGCGCTACCAGCTCACTCGGACTGAAAGGCTTCGTAATATAATCATCTGCACCAAGCCCCAGTCCCCGAATCTTATCGATATCATCTTTCTTGGCAGATACCATCAGCACAGGTGTGTTTCGTTCCTTGCGGATTCTTCGGCAGATTTCAAATCCGTCAACCTCAGGAAGCATCAGATCCAGAATATACAGATCAAAATCCTCCGCCAGCGCTCTGTCCAGGCCACTCTGTCCGTTATTCTCAATTTCTACATCAAAACCACTGAGTTCAAGATAATCCTTCTCCAGCTCCGCAATTGATTCCTCATCTTCTATAATTAATAATCTACTCACTTCGTACCTCCTGATATTTTCTCAATGCAAAATGCATCACTGTTCCCGTACCTTCCTTACTGGTTGCCCAGATCTGGCCTCCATGATCCTCAATAATCTTATGTACAATCGATAAACCGATACCACTTCCTCCCTTTCGGGAATTTCTCGCCTTATCCGTCCGATAAAAACGGTCAAAAATATACGGAAGATCCTTTGCTGCAATTCCCTTTCCGTTGTCTTCAATCTCAACCTGAACGAAATCGCCAAGATCTTTAATCCGCATATTAATAATGCCCTTCTTTTTATCCATATATTTAACGGAATTACCGATAATGTTGTTGACCACCCGCTTCATCTGCTCTGCATCTGCAATAACCTCCACATCCGTATCGCAGAAATTCATATACTGCATCTCGATTCCCTGTCCTTCCAGATCCAGCATCAATTCCTCGCTGCAGTCTTCAAAATACGCGGATACATTGATACGGGCAAAATTATACGGAATCTTGTTCGTATCGATTTTTGAGTAAAATGTCAGCTCATCAATCAGTTTATCCATGTCATTGGCTTTATTATAAATCGTGCGAATATATTTGTCCAGCTTATCGGGGGAGGAGGCAACTCCATCCATAATCCCCTCGACATACCCCTTAATCGCCGTGATCGGCGTCTTTAAATCATGGGAAATATTGCTGATCAGCTCCTTGTTGTCCTCATCATAATGCATCTTTTCCTGGGAATTCGCCTTCAGCCTGCGGCGCATCTCCTCAAAATCCATGCAAAGACCGCTGATCTCGTCATCTCCCTGGATCTGAAGCTCATAATCCAGGTTTCCATCGCGGATTGCCTGTGTTGCTTTCTTAAGCTTCCCTATCGGTATCAGAATCGAACCATAAATCCACATAATCAGAAGCAGCGCGGTAAAGAGCATAATGATCACAACGCTGACTGCCAGTTTTACATAGACTCCGCGAAGCTGCGGCGGCTTCTCAATCGGCGTAATGACAAACACCGTGCACCTTCCTCCATCAGAAAGCCGGAAATCATTCTGCCGCATAAGACAATTCGTAGCCCTTCCCGTATAGGCATTCAATTCACCATCCGATTCCTGCGCTCCATAGCCGGGAAGCTGACTGAGCAGCTCAAACGGCAGACTGGCGTCCTTATCAAAATATAAAAACTCATCATCTACTCTGACAGCAAGATACGAATACCAGCCCGATATCTCTTTGCTTAAACTCTCCAGAAACTTTATATCCTGAAACTGATTCTTATCTTCTTCAATCGCTTCCCAGACAGCCTTCTCAGACTTCTCCAAAAGTGCATCAAACAGCTCGATTGTGTTCGAATCAAACAAACTGCTGTCCGGAGCCTGCACACCATACGCCTGGTGCAAAAGCCTCACCTGATATCCGTTTAATACTGTTATACAAAGATAAACCAGACCAATCGGCACCATCAGAATAATTACAAATGCAATAACAAGTCTGCTCCGCAGTTTCATCCGGCAATCCCTCCCATGTAATTCTATTATATCCGTCAGTGTATATTTTATCATCAAATCTGACATTTTCATTCAGTATAACACATGGCAGACGAATTATGTAAAAATAAACTCTAAACAATTCTGAATTTTCTGTAAACTGCTTCCCATTCACAGTTTTTACAAAAAGAGCTGCAAAGGCAATCTTCATCACCATCGCAGCTCTCATATTTTTCAAAAACGCTTTATTTTCCAAAAGCTCTTCCATTTTTTAAAGTTCTTCTATTCTTTCAAGCTCTTCTATTCTTTCAAAAACGCTTATACTTTCAGAATACAATTTTCATTACTGTACTTCTACAAAATGAAGCAGTGCTTTTCCGATCATCGTTACCAGAATTGCACATACAATTGCCTCAGGAATACCATTTCCCACTACAACTGCCAGAATTGCCTTATACAAAACTCCCCCGATTTCCAAAACAGAAGCATACTGTTCTCCGAAGAATACATAAATGCCTCCCATTACCAGAATCGTATTAGTCATAGAACCGGCAATACCTGCTATCGGAAGCGCAATCGTTTCTTTTACTTTTCTTTTGCCTTTCAGGACTTTCATCAGACCTGCAAATACAAAATAAGCGATAACGCCAATCAAAATACGGGGTACAAAACAAACAACAAGACTCCAAAAATTGCCGTGAAGCTCACCTACTGAATAAAAAGGTGAAAAACAAAATGATGTAAGATTCGGCTGAAATGTAGCCTGGATACAGCTGGTCGATCCGAAGATAAAGCCCAGAAATGCACCGGATCTTGCGCCAAGCAGAACGGCGCCGATAATAACCGGAATATGAAGTGTTGTGGCACTTATAATGCCAAGACGAATAAAACCAAGAAACGGAACATTCGCCATTACAATGATTATTGCTGCAAACGCTGCGGTCAATACCATCTTCTGTGTCTGATTTTTAAATTTGTACATACTTCCTCCTGCTGCTGCTCCCATTTAGAATTCTTTTCCAAAAGAATACCCTTTTGCAAAATCATCTTCCAGGAAAATACTCTTTTGTAAAATCATCTTCTGCTCCGCAGCAGTCTCTTTCATATGTACATTCTGTCCGCGGGCCTCCCTGTCTCATCCTCAGGATACAGCGCAATATAATATTTTATTATGTTAGTCAGGCGATTTTATCCCTGTGAGCTGTATGAATCTCTCCGATAAGACCCGTTTCTTCCGGCCAGTCCATCCCTTTTTCACAGAAATCCTGTCTGCCTGCCAGAATCATTATAACAATCAGTCAAAAAATGTCAATTGAATTTTTGTACTTCCTTTCGTACGTAACTGCAGCCAGCCAATTAAAAATCGTCAGACTCATGCGTCTATTCTCCCACAGCTGTTCAGAATTTCATTGTATTTCGCGAAAAGGAGTGTTACGATACTGTTAAATACAGGAACAACTATCATTCTGGTAGAACAAACCGTTACAGGAGGAGAAAATATGAGTGAATACAGTCCTTTATTAAAAGAAATCCCCTTATGGGAAATTGAAAATGTAAAAATAGGAAATGCAGAAGATACAGAACATGCCACCGGCTGTACAGTAATTCTCTGTGAACAGGGCGCACCTGCAGGTGTTGATGTGCGCGGCGGCGGCCCTGCCTCACGTGAGACAGAATTATTAAATCCGTCTGCCGCCTGTCAGGCAGTACATGCCGTTTTATTAAGCGGAGGCAGCGCTTTCGGCCTCGATGCAGCCGGAGGTGTTATGGAATATCTGGCAGAAAAAGGAATTGGCTTTGAAGTGGGAAATGTTCACGTTCCGCTCGTAGTGCAATCCTGTATTTTCGATCTTCTTTTTGTATCCGATAAGGTAAAGCCGGATAAAGCAATGGCTCGAAAAGCCTGTGAAGCTGCACAGAAAAACCGCCCCGAAGAGGGAAATACAGGTGCAGGCTGCGGTGCAACAGTCGGCAAGCTGGGCGGACCGAACTGCGCTATGAATTCCGGCCTTGGCATGTATGCCCTGCAGCTGGGAGATTTAAAAGTAGGCGCCATTGTTTCCGTTAATGCCTGCGGAGATGTCTATGACGAGGAGACAAATCAGATTCTCGCAGGAATGCTGACCCCTGACAAAAAACATTTCGCCGACAGCGAAAAAGCAATGTACGCCATGTACTCCCGGTATGCGCAGGCCTCACAAAGCGCTTCTTCTGAAACCGCCTCCGAAGCAGATGCCGCAGATGCCACAAATACCACAAGTGTCACAGGCGTAACCAATACAACTATCGGATGTATCATTACCAATGCACGTTTTGACAAATCCAGGCTCAATAAAATTGCCTCCTTTGCACAAAACGGCTACGCCCGCTCTATTCGCCCCGTTCACACCATGAACGACGGAGATACCATCTACGCACTCTCCACCGGCGCTCTCGAAGCAGACATCAACGTCGTGGGAACGCTCGCTTCCCGTGTCATGGCACAGGCCGTTAAAAACGCTGTCCTGCACACAAAAGCCTTCCACGGACTTCCCTGTGCCGCAGACATGCTGCAGTAAGCCCATTCGGCAGCCCGAGCAAACCGAGCCAACAGCACAAACCAATCAACCGGTCAAGCCGAGCCAACAGGGCTAACAGCACAAACCAATTAAACAAAACAGCCCAGTTAAACAGAGGA
Organism: Lachnospiraceae bacterium; assembly: GCA_030536685.1. Classification (GTDB taxonomy): domain Bacteria; phylum Bacillota; class Clostridia; order Lachnospirales; family Lachnospiraceae; genus TWA4. Next base: position 45,287 of record JAUNPP010000003.1, on the reverse strand, counting down.
CGGTGGCTCCCACCGTCTTCTATTCCATACGGGAGATCAGACGGATTCCCTGCATCACATGTCTGATATAGGTATCAACCGCAGCCTTATCCGAAACTACAACATCTTCACATTTATTCCAGATTTCCTCATAAAACTGATCAAACACATTCTGCATATCAGCTCTGTTTATGATAACCAGATTGTTCCGGTCACTGCTGTTATCCAGCCGCAGATAGGAAATCACATCCGAGAGAAATACGCACTGGTCGGCAATATACTGAAAATCCGATACAAAACGTCCATAAACCAGCTTCACTTCCAGATTCTCCTGATTCATACACAAATCAAGAAGATGCTCCATGTAACGAAGACGCTGATTGACTGATAAATGCACTTTATAATTGTAAAAATCCAGTTCATCCGATACAGCCAGACTGGAAAATGCCGATTCATAGATCATAACCCGGACTTTAGACTCTTCCAGAATGTTCCGGTTCAGACAATGAACGCTCCGCAGATCTTCCATTGTAAATACAGTGTCCTTCAGACTCTCGTCCGAATCAGCCAGCTGTTCCAGAATTTCCTCAAACAGGTCATCCGGAAGAAAATGCTCTGTCATATGACCAACCAGCCATCTCGGATTCGGAGACAGTAAGGTATGTACATAATCATATTTGATCAGCATTTCCCGCATCGTCGTCTTGCGGAACAGCAGCTGCTCACGGCTGCAGAAGGCTTTTACACCGTAATAAAGCACGTTACAGTTATCCGCATCCTCACTGACTGCCACTGACACGCAGCGGTTATGCCCCATCAGCATCCCTGAAATTGCAAAATCATCCTTTACCGTAAATATCGACCTTCCGCAGGCCTGTTTTCCTCCATACAGCTGAAAATCAATATGGGTAAAATTCGTAAGCATATTGATCAGAAATATTGTATCGTAAACATAATCCCATTCTGAAAACTCCAGATTCATCAATAAAGAAAAATGAACGTCCGGGTACATTCTCTGATCGGACAAATGTCCATTTTCAATACTTACAATCTGCAGGCGATATTCATGATTCATCGCCATCAGATCCATAGCCGCCATAATATCCAGAGATTTTACCCTTCTCAGAACAGGATGGCGCATCTTGGAAATAAACTGCGGCAATGTCAGTTCTATATAATAGAAGGTCTTTGGCGATACCGTTGTTCCCGTATTCTTCTGCAAATCCTTTACATAATTATATTCTGCCTCCAGATTATCGTAGATTGCCATCTCCAGTTCCTGAAGATTGTCCACATGATAGTCGTGAAGCAGCTTTTCCTGCCCTTCCACATCCGTTGCCGTTACAATACAGCGGCTGATTCCCTGCAAAACCTTTTTCTCCGTTTTCTCCGCCGGTATCATCCGACCGCTTACCCACTTGCTGATATAGGACACGTCATACTGTAATTCCTGTGCAAGGGTATAATTTTTCAATTCGGCAACTGACATCAGCTGCTCCAAAAGACTGCTGAACCGATTTTTCTCCTCCATTCGCTCCTCCAACTGCGCATCATATAGCACCGACGCCCTAACCGCCGTTTTAATAATGTTTCTTCTTTATTTCCGGTTTGAAATCTCTTCTTTTATATCTTCTTATACATCTTTTTTTAAGATTTATTAATCTGTAATGTTCTTTTCCGCTCTGCTCTGCCGTGCGTTTCTTTTTTCCAGTCGGGAATTGATCCATATATTAACCAGATGACCGATTACTGCAACAACCGGCACTCCGATAAACATACCCAGAACGCCGCAGACCGCGCCTCCGGCTGATACCGAAAAGATAATCCAGGCAGGCCTCAACCCGGTAGAATCGCCCAAAATCTTCGGGCCCAGATACAGGCCGTCGAACTGCTGCAGTACCAGGATCAGAAGAAGATAAACCAGCATCTTCACAGGAGAAACCATCAGCAAAATAAATCCACCCGGAACTGCTCCTATAAACGGACCAAAATACGGGATCATATTCGTCACGCCAACCACCACACTGATAACCAGCGCATACGGCAGCTTCAGAATGCTCATCGCAATAAAGCATAAAATTCCGATGATCAGTGAATCCAGCATCTTTCCGGAAACGAAGCTGGAAAAAATACTATAACATTCTCCGGAAACCCGGCCGATCTTATCAGCCATCTCTTCCGATACAAAAGACAGAAGCACTCTCCGGGAAGCATTGCCGATTCTGTTCAAATCCACAAGCAGATAAATAGAAACGATCAATGCAATAATCGTATTCAGAAAAACGGATACTACAGATACCGAAGTGGATACCACCGTCATAAAAATACTCTGAAGCTTATCCTGCAGACTGGAGCTTGATAAAAATGAATTTCCAAACTCCTGAAATTTCTGTGTAACAAAATTAAAATCAAAATCCGGGATATCCTCATTCAGCTTAACCAGCACCTGCATGGATTTCTGATACCAGGAAGGTATTACAGAAGCCATATCCAGAATACTCTGCCATACCTGGGGAATAATAACCCCGATCACAAGCACGATCACTCCCAGAAACATCATGTATGTAATCAGGATAGACAGCCCCCTGCCAAGCTTTTTACGGTTCTCCGGCAGATTTTTAAACAGATTCTGCTCAACAAAAACAACAAGCGGATATAACAGGCAAGCCAGAAAAATTCCCAGCAGATACGGAAATGACCAGTTTACCAGGCTGCTGATTGCCTCTCTGGTCGCCTCCCACATAAAAATAGCTCTTACGATCACTGCGCAGGCAAGCACGGTTATAACAGTATAAATACTAATTGTAAAATATTTACTATTTGAAACAAAGCGGTTCAGACCACTGACGCCATCTTTTTTCTCATGTTCTGCTTCATTGTCAACTTTTTTCATCGTAAAACAAATCAAATCCTTTCCAAATCCAGTTTTTATTCTCATTATATCCATAATCCCGGTGCTATGCAAGAAAAGCTTTTTTTAAATTTTTTTTAAAATATATATTTTTTATTTTTTTTCAAAATATCTATTGACATTTTTGGAAATCGTATTATAATAGTGTTTGTTGTGAGCGATAAGCAAACAACAAGCACAAAAAACGCACCTTTAGCTCAGTTGGTAGAGCACCTGACTCTTAATCAGGGTGTCCAGGGTTCGAGCCCCTGAAGGTGCACTGGAAGCATCAGCATATAGCTGGTGCTTTTTTCGTATCAGTTTCATTTATATCAGTTTTCTTTATCATTTTCCATAAATTCTCTTCATAAGTTTTCTTTAATCCGTATAAGTTTTGTCCGACTTGCCGTCTTTTCAAGTCTCAAATTATCCAAAAAACATCCATTTTTTTAAACAATTTTACATTTATTAACAAAATATAAATTTTTAACTAATTTTTCGTAAATAAAGTCTTGATTTTTAAAAGTCTCTATGTTAGTATAAGCGTACAATAATTACAACAAATTTTGACATATGTGGACGCACCTTTAGCTCAGTTGGTAGAGCACCTGACTCTTAATCAGGGTGTCCAGGGTTCGAGCCCCTGAAGGTGCACTCATAAAAGCATCAATTTTCAGACGTAAGAGCTGGGGGTTGGTGCTTTTTTCTGATTTTAAAAATCAGAGCTGTTCATTTTTCAAACAGCTCTGCCGCCCTGTTCTTCAAACAATCTGATGGAAAGCAAAAGCCGGAACCGTATCTCGAAATCCTCCAGATTCACTTTTATCAGCTCCTTTATCTTTCCGATCCGATATAACAGCGTACTTCGATGAACCTTTAAAAGCTCCGCTGTCCGCGCCAGATTTCTGTCATTTTCCAGATAGATTTTCAATGTCCTGTAAAGATTGGAAGTATGGTTTTTATCATATTCAATCAGATAAAATAATTCCCTGCTGCACAAAAATGCCGCTGGAAAGCTTTGCAGAGCATTCTGGAAAATAAAATCCATCTGATAATCGTCAAAGCAGTAGCTCCAGAAGGTCCCCTGCTTCTTTTTTCCCATTTCCAGAGCGCACACAGCCTGGCGATACATATAATAGAACTGCTTCAGATCCGTACTGACCGAGCTGATGCCGGCTTTCATCAGACTTTCCCGCAGCGGCACAGCAATCTGATTCCTGAAAGCGGAAATGCTCAACCCATTTAATGTCGTATTTACCAGCATTACAATTGATTTTTCATATGTAAATACACACACATCCTGAAATCGTTCTGACAGCACCGTACAATAATACTGTACGGAATTTATGTGAATATCCCTCTCTTCCGGAAACAGACATACGCAAAAGCAGGCATCGCTCACCGTCCATCCGTACTCCATCATAACCTTATCAAGCATTTTCCCGTCAATGGATTCATGCTCAATCAGGCGCACCAGGTAGCGGGAAAGCGGAAAATTCTGCCCGTGATAAGCCGTCATTTTCCCGATTTGAAATGCTTCCAGCAAAATTCCGTAAAAATACCCCAACAGATAAAAATCACTCTCTCTGAGCGTTCTTCCCAGTTCATTAATACAGATCCGCCCCCTGTACTTACCCTGAAAATAAAAATTCTGATACAGGATGCGATAGCCGAATGTTTCAGCAGAAAACAGCGAGGGAACCTCTGTAAGCATGCTTTCCAGATAATCCGGATTCACTTTAAAATCATTCAGTATTTCAAACGGCAGACGGTACCGCCCTTTTACAGCATCATACTCCCAGCGCTGCTGCCCCGGCATCTCATTCACCATAGCAAGCAGATTGAAATTTTCATCATGCACAAATATCGAATTTTCAAAAACCTCGAAAGCCAGATACAGAAGATCTTCCAGCGAACTGTCATTTCTCACCGCCTTCTGCAGCTCATCCTCCCACTTTTGAAAACGAAGGTAAATTTTCTGTATCGCAAAATACAACTTCGGAAGCGAAGTATCTTCCGGAAAATACAATATATCATTCTCATGCAAAAGCTCATCTGCCGGCTTTCCCACAGATATAAGCCCTTTTCCCTTCAGCTCTCCCAAAAAATCCTGCGCTCTCCCCAGAAGAAGAACTTCCTCCTGCGCGGTCTCTTCATTTTCATCATAATACATCACCTGGTACCAGCTTTTTTCACCTTCGCTCTGATTTGTGCGTATCAAAACGCCATCATAATCCTCCAGCCAGTCACGTATCAGTGTTAAAGAAAGTTTCAAAATACAATCTTTCCTTTCTATCCTATATTTTATACTAATATTTGTCCTGAAATTTCAGCAAATTACGGAGTTTACATTTTTATTTTCTTTCAATATAATGGTTTCATAAGAAAAAAGCAACGTTTTTTAAAAAAGGATTCAAAATTTCTATAAGCTATTTTGAACGAGTGGGAGGTAATTTATGTTAACAAAAAGACAAAACATGTTAGAAACAATTCGCGGCGGAAACCCTGATCGTTTTGTAAAACAGTACGAAGCAATTGAGTTCGTAATGTCTACGCCCTACGCACTTCAGTACCCTTTAATGCCTGAAGGCCCTGGCGCCGACCCTGTTAAATGTGCATGGGGATATACCAACTCATGGCCCGCTGGCACTCCCGGCGCATTCCCTCTGCATGATAAAGAGCATCTTGTTTGCCCCGATGTCACCAGATGGAAAGAATATGTAAAAGCGCCCAATATCGATTACACAGCCGAAGACTGGAAACAGTGCCAGGAAGATGTAGCCAAAGTTGACCGCAACGAAAAACTGGTCGCTGCCTTTGTCGCACCCGGCCTCTTTGAAATGTGCCACTATCTCTGTGAAATTCAGACTGCTCTGATCAATTTTTATGAAGAGCCCGAAGCAATGCACGAACTAATCGAATATGTCACAGAATGGGAGCTCAAATGGGCTGAACAGATCTGCACCTATATGAAACCTGACGTTCTCTTCCATCACGACGACTGGGGAACACAGCGCTCCACATTTATGAGCGTAGACATGTTCCGTGAATTCTTCCTTGAACCTTATACAAGAATTTACAAATACTACCATGAACATGGAGTACAGCTGGTTATCCACCACAATGACAGTTACAGCGCAACCTACGTTCCGTCTATGATCGAAATGGGAATCGATGTATGGCAGGGCTGCATGTCCGTTAACAATCTCCCTGAACTGATCAAAAAATACGGTAAAGATATCACATTTATGGGCGGTATCGATAACGGTATTGTAGATAAAGAGGACTGGACACAGGAACTGATCGCTCAGGAAACTGACCAGCTCTGCAGAGACTGCGGAAAACTGCATTTTATCCCCTGTACATCACACGGATTAAGTTTCTCCACCTTCCCCGAGGTATATCCCGCAGTAGATAAAGAAATCGACAAAATGAGCGCTGAAATGTTCTGATAGAACAGACTGCTTTACACAGAATGAATTTTTTATAACTCACCACCTATAATAGAAGTGGGAGTCTTATCGAATTCCAGGATAAAACGAAAAGCACCAGTCGGAAAAAAGGCTGGTGCTTTTTGAATTTGAAAATTTTATTGATAATATTGATAAATAAGAGTATGATTATCCAATAAACCTTTAACCGATGAAGTTTTACAGGAAACGGAGAATATACAGATGGAAGAATTACGCATTATTCATACTGATTTAATTAAAGAAACTATAAAAAAGCTGTTTTGCGATGCCAACTATGTTCTGACGGATGATATGCAGGAAGCGATCCGCCAGGCTGAGACAAGGGAAACCGAAGTTCTTGGCAAAAAGATTCTGGGAGATCTGCTGACCAATATGGATATTGCAAAGGAACAGCTGATTCCAATCTGCCAGGACACCGGTATGGCGATTTTATTTATGGAGATCGGACAGGATGTTCACATCACAGGCGATAATCTGGCTGATGCGGTGAACGAGGGCGTCCGCGAGGCTTATATAGAAGGCTACCTGCGCAAATCGGTTGTGTCTGATCCTCTGCTGCGTGTGAATACCAACGATAACACACCTGCGATTCTTCACACCAGTATTGTTCCCGGCAATCAGATTACGATAAAAGCTGCTCCCAAAGGATTCGGCAGCGAAAACATGAGCAGACTTTTTATGCTGAAACCGGCTGACGGTATCGAAGGCGTTAAAAAGGCCATTCTCTCCACTGTTTTAGAAGCCGGCCCCAATGCCTGCCCTCCTTTTGTGATCGGTGTCGGAATCGGCGGTGATTTTGAAAAGGCTGCCATTATGTCGAAACATGCTCTGACCAGAGAAGTCGGCTCTCACTCTTTGCTGCCTCACATAGCCGAACTGGAAGAAGAATTACTGGAAGCAATCAACCGCTCAGGCATCGGCCCCGCAGGACTTGGCGGTAAAACCACAGCGCTTGCGGTGAATATTGAAACCTTTGCAACCCACATTGCGGGTCTTCCCGTAGCGGTCAATATGTGCTGTCATGTCTGCAGACACCGCACAGCTGTAATTTAAAATATCAGGAAAAAAGCAAAGATTTTCGGGAATGATCTCCTGTCTGATTTTGAATAGTACAGATTTAAGCTGAATATCAGAAAAAAAGCAAAAACTTTTGGGAATGATCTCCCGTCTGGTTCTGAATAATCGGAGGACTTTTTATGGAATACTATCTTACAACACCTTTAACAAAAGAAAAACTGGCTGATTTAAAGGCCGGAGATTATGTTTATATTTCCGGAACCATCTACTCTGCAAGAGACGCAGCCCACAAACGGATGCATGAAGCATTGGCAGATGGAAAAGGACTTCCCATCGATATCACGGACGTTACAATTTATTACATGGGACCTACCCCTTCAAGAGACTCTCGCCCTCTGGGCTCTGCCGGTCCTACTACATCATCCCGCATGGACAAGTATACGCCCGAATTATTTGACCTGGGACTTTCCGCTGTAATCGGCAAAGGACGCCGCGCGGATGCAATCACTCAGTCAATTGTAAAAAACCACTGTGTTTATTTTGCTGCCGTAGGCGGCGCCGGCGCTTTACTTTCTCAGTGTATCACAGGCACCGAAACCGTAGCTTACGATGACCTGGGAACCGAAGCAATCCGCAAACTCACCGTAGAGAACTTCCCTGCAATCGTCATCATTGACTCCGAAGGCAGCAATCTTTACGAAGACGTGTATGCAAAAATACCGGAAGATTTACGATAAAGGATGTCCGATTTGCCGCTAATCACTCATCGCGGCAGATGCTCCTTGCTTTTATTAAAACAGACACAGATTATTTCCATTTGTCAACGCAGCGGAATCGTTGTCAGAAATTATCTGTGTCTGTTTTTGGATGTTTATAAGTAAAAGTTACTTTTTCATTCTGTACACAACAGCTTCGTAAGGTTTTAACTCCATCCTGTACTCTGCCTCTGTTCTTCCATAATTACCGATCAGATGAGTCATATTTTCAGGCTTCCACTCGGCAGGAAGTTCAAACATTCTTCTGTTTTCCGAAAAATTACAGATTACAAGCAATTTTTCGTCTTCCAGTTCCCGTGTATATACATACAGATCCTTATCTTCCGGAAGCAGCAGTTCATACTTTCCGTACACGATAACTTCGTATTCTTTTCTCAGACGAATTAATTTTTGATAATAATAGAATACAGAATCAGCTCTGGACATCTGCTCTTTTGCATTGATTTCAGTATAATTCGGATTTACCATAATCCAGGGTGTACCGGAAGTAAAACCTGCATTTTCACTGTCATCCCACTGCAGCGGAGTTCTGGCATTATCACGGCTCTTATAGCGTAAAAAGCGCATCATATCTTCCGCCGGAATCTGTCCGTTTCCCACATATTCATGATAGGCATCGATACTTTCAATATCGCGGAAATCATCAAGAGTTTCAAATGGAACATTTGTCATACCCAGTTCTTCACCCTGATAAATATACGGGGTTCCCTGCATCATATGCAGACAGGTAGCCAGCATTTTTGCAGAAATCTCACGATATTCCCGACTTGTATTGCCAAGTCTGGAAATCATTCTCGGCTGGTCATGGTTGCACCAGTAAAGGCTGTTCCACGCCTTGCCATAAAGCTCGTTCTGCCATTTTGACAGAGTTTCCTTTAACTCTACAATACTGATTTTTCGTTCATTCCACTTAAAGCTTTCTCCACCGTCGAGATCCATATGCTCAAACTGGAATACCATGCTCAATTCATTTCCTTCCAGATTCGCATATTTCTTGGCTTCCTCGATCGTTACGCCTGCACATTCGCCAACTGTGAGCAGACTGTATTTTGAAAGTACCTTCTGGTTCATTTCCTGCAGATATTCATGTACATGCGGTCCATTATGTACAAAGGGACCGAAATCTCCATATCCGTTTTCCTTGATTCTTCCATCCGGAAATGTTCTGTCTTTAGAAATCATACTGATAACATCCATTCGGAATCCATCAATACCTTTCTGACACCACCAGTCCATCATGTCAAATACTTCTTCCCGGACTTTAGGATTATCCCAGTTCAGATCAGGCTGTTTCTGTGAAAAGAGATGCAGAAAATACATGTCTGTCTTTTCATCATATTTCCACGCGGAACCTCCGAAACAGGAGCCCCAGTTGTTAGGAGCATCACCGTCTTTACCATCTTTCCAGATATAATAATCACGATAAGGGTTATCTTTTGATTTTCTGCTTTCTACAAACCAGGGGTGTTCATCAGATGTATGATTTACAACAAGGTCCATTACAATTTTAATGCCGCGCTCATGTGCTGCTGCCAGCATTCTGTCATAATCTTCCATTGTTCCAAATTCATTCATGATTTCTCTGTAATTACTGATATCATACCCGTTGTCATCATTTGGTGATTCATATACGGGAGACAGCCAGATTACATCGATTCCCAGTTCCTTCAGATAATCCATTTTCTCTGTGATTCCATTCAAATCTCCGATTCCGTCTCCGTTGCTGTCATTAAAGCTTCTCGGATAGATCTGATAAACCACACTTTCTTTCCACCATGTTTTTTCCATCACATTGTCCTCATTCTGCACAGGAAGATGCATTTTCCTGTTCCAGCGCAGTTTTATCCATTTTACGTACAAAAGGCATATAAATCAGCACAGACAGAACTAAAATTACAGCCTGCAGCAGCGCAGCTCTCCAACCGCCAATTAATGCACCGGAGATAACCGGAGGGCAGGTCCAGGGAACACTGACTCCCTTAAACGGAGGTACAAGACCTGTAGCAATCGAAGTATACGTCAGTACTACTGATACGATCGGAACTGCGATAAACGGAACGATCAGATGAGGATTCAGCACAATAGGAGTTCCGAATAATACAGGTTCATTAATATTAAATAATCCGGGAATAATTGTCATTCTGCCAAGCTGTTTGTACTGTGTAGCTTTACACAGAAAACAGAAGTTAATAACAAGACCGATTGTGATTCCTGCTCCGGTAACGGTGATAAACTGATTGTAAAACTGTTCATTTACAATATGAGCCCCGTTTGCCAGAGTTACCGCTTTACCGCTGTTTAACAGTGCAAGATTTGCCAGAGTATTCGCCTGGAACAAAGTGTAAACCATACTTCCGACAACATTAGTACCGTGTACACCAAACCACCAGAATAAACTGATCATCAGCGCAACCAGTATTGCAGCTCCGAGTGAATCGGACATAGACTGCATCGGCGCCTGAATTACCTTATAAATAAATTCTACCAGAGTTGTATTTAATGCAAAATGGAAGAATGAGTAAACAACTACTGCTCCTGTGATAATGATCAGACCGGGAATCAGCGATGCAAATGAGTTTGACACGCCTTCCGGAACACTGCTCGGCATCTTAATACGGATTTTTTTTCTTAACAGCAGACTGTAAACATATCCAACTAAAAGACCGATAATAATAGAACAGATAATGCCCTGTCCGGCTGTCCACATTTTCGGAATCACATCACCTACAGTTTCTCCGCCCTTTGTAACTACTTCAGGTCTTAAAAGCAGGATAAATGTAGAAATTGAAATTACAGCGCCGCTCATCGGTTCAAAACCTTCGTTTTTAACATACGTATACGTAATTCCGGCAACAGCAATCAGCGCCATAATCGAATAAGTTGCACCACTTACCTGATTGAACATTTCCCTCATACCGATTTCCTGCAGGAAATCCGTAAACGGTTTATAAGGAAAATTCGCAAGCAGCAGGAAAATGGAACCAATCATTGTAAGAGGTACCATAAACAAAGTACCATCCTTTACCGCTACCATTGCTTTGGTATTAATAAACTTTGTTACCGCAGGAAATATTATTTTCTGCATAATATTTTTCATCTGTTTTTCCTCCTTAAGCTGCATTTAGGCAGCACAAATAGAGGGACAGGTGGACATTTCTGCCCTACCAATCTCCCTGTATTCAGATTTATTGTGAATTCTCTGCTTTTTTATTATTTCTTGATCATTCCAAGAACCTGATCCAGTACGTTTGCTCCATTCATCATTCCATAATCCATCATGGAAATGGCAGCAGTCGGTACACCCTTAGGTTCGGAAATTTTCTTAAAATTATCAAGCTGGAATCCAATCTGAGGCGCCAGAAGTGCAGCATCGATACCATTTGTTTCCGCATCAAAAGCTACTTTTCCGAATGCCTTAACATCTACTTCAATACCTCTTTTTGCTGCTTCATCTCTCATTCTCTGTACCAGAATACTTGTTGACATACCTGACTCACAAAATAAACGAATTTTAATCATAACTTTTTCCTCTTTCTTTCCTGAATTTTTTCTATTTTGAAAACTGTTTATACATTTCTACCATCTGAGTTGCTAAATCGATTACAACTCCGGCAGTCATTAAATGATCCTGTCCATGAATCAGAACCAGGCTGATATCTGTCTTCTCTCCGCCTGCTTCTTTCTGAATTAATTCGGTCTGAAAAACATGCGCTTTATTAATTTCTTCCCGTGCTTCTTCCAGATAAGCGTCTGCCTGTTCATAATTTCCGGCTTTGGCTTCTGTAATTGCCTGCATCGCTTTTGCTCTTGCATCACCACCATACACGACAAGATTCATAATAATATCTTCCATACTAACGCTGCTCATCCCATTTCTCCTTTTCATATGTTCCATTTGTTTCTATCATTTTCTGATACCAATAATAACTGTCCTTTTTGATTCTGCGCAGTGTTCCGCCATCCGTCTCATCCCGGTCTACATATACAAAACCGTATCGCTTCTGATATCCGTTCAGCCAGCTTAACAAGTCGGTGAATGACCATGTGCAGTATCCCATCAGATCAACTCCGTCTGTTATTGCTTCACGGCAGGCCTGAATATGATTTCCAAGATAATGAATTCTGTAACTATCATGAATTCTTTCATCTTCTGTTAACTTATCAAATTCTCCCAGACCGTTTTCTGTAATTAAAACAGGCATTCCGTATCTGCTTGTGATTCGTCTAAGCGCAACTCTGAGTCCGGTATAATCAATCGGCCAATCCCAGTTAGTTACTTCAAGATGTTCATTTTTGATATTTTTATATACACCGGGAATTCCTGATTCTTTCGCTGTTCCTTTTTTACCGGTATTATTCATTTCTCTTACAATACCGACGCCATCTAAAGGATTATGGCAGAAAGTTCCTGAACGATAATAATTCACTCCCATAAAATCGGGGCGTGCTGATTTCAGCAGTTCCATATCTCCATCTTCGATTTCAGGTGCTTCACCGGTTCTTCGATAATATTCCAATGCAAATTTCGGATATTCACCACGACAATATACATCCATCCACCAGTTAGCATTCAGATCTTCTGCATCTTCATATGCCATAATATCTTCAGGACGGCAGCTTGCCGGATATGCCGGGCTGTATGCGAAACTCGGTCCGATCTTTCCATCCGGAACCAGTTCTCTGAAAGAAAGAATCGCACGCGCATTTGCCAGATTTGCATAATGGTTTGCCTGAAGCATTCTCTTCTTATCAGTAACTTTTGGAGGATGGAAACCATTCAGATATCCATCAGGAATAAAAACATTCTGTTCATTCAGGCTGACCCAGTATTTTACTCTGTCGCCGAACTCCCGGAATAAAGTTCTGCAGTAACGATCAAAGTCATCAACGATTTCTCTTGATTCCCAGCCGCCGTATAATTCCTGCAGCTTCTGAGGCAGATCCCAGTGATAAATCGTAAGCACCGGTTCAATATTGTTTTTAACCAGTTCATCGATCAGATTGTTGTAAAACTGAATCCCTTTAGGATTTACTTCTCCCCGTCCCTCAGGATAAATTCTTGTCCATGCAACTGAAAAACGATATGCTTTCAATCCCATCTCCGCCATCAGCGCAACGTCCTCTTTGTAGCGGTGATAGTGATCTACTGCAGTTTCTCCCGTCGTGTTTTTAAAGGTATTTCCGGGAATTTTAACATATTCATCCCAGATACTAACGCCTTTTCCATCCTCATTCCATGCACCTTCTACCTGATATGCAGCTGAGGCAGAACCCCATAAAAAATTTTTCGGGAAATCCTTCAAACTCTCGTGAATCATTTGTTTTGTCCTCCTTATTTTTTCTGGTCTTAGAATAACACTTTGCCGCCTGGAACTCCATCGCAAAAAAACTGACTGCAATACGGCAATTTTTATTCATAGTTCCGGAAAAATAAGGCTGCCTGATATTACAGACAGCCTGAAAAACAGAATTTTCTTTTCTGCATCTTCTTCCTATCGCAGAATAATCCTAATTTGCCGGATTCAATCCGGCAAAAATTCATTTTTTATAACATTTTCAAAGATTTCATAACTTGGATTCTCTATCACCTGCTGAATTCCTTCCCGATTTAATACAAATTTGGCACTGATTTCATGAAACTTTTGCAAATCTTCCTCATCATTTTTTCCCGTTACATTCATCAGAATTACCTGAACGTCATTATGCCCCCAGAAAATCGGCTTTTTCAATACAGCTACATATGCAAATGTAGATTCCGCAACTGCTTCGCGCGGATGCGGCACTGCAATATTATTACCAAAGTCAGTCGGCGCCATATGCTCACGTTCCATTACCAGTTCATACAGATTCTCCTCCACCTGCTCCTTTTCCAGAATAATACTGCAAAGCTTTGTAAGCGCTTCTTCCCTTGTCTGTGCTTCCAGTCCTGCAATAAAATGTTCTTTGCAGAAATATTTATCCAGAAATCTCTTATCTCCTTTTTCCAGAAGTGTTCGGATTCTTAAAATATCACTGTATTCCAGAAAATTGCCTGTTTCAATAATAGGAACAGGAATATTAATACGAATCGGTACTGTTGTAAACACATAATCCACTTTACTAAAATCAAATTTCTTCAAAGACAGCAAATCGCAGGTATAGGTATTTTCCAGATATTTACCAAACTCATTTTTGTATTTTGACAACAGCAATTTAGAGCTGCTCTTTCCAGTAGCACAAACAACCAGAATACTCTTTTTATTAATCTTTTTGTCCTGCTGCTCCATTCCAAATGCAAATATCAACGCAAAATATCCCAGCTCATCACTGGAAACTGACGTTTGATACGTCTTCTCCAGCAGCCATTTAGTCTGCATGATCATCCGATAGGCAAGTGCATAATTCCCTTTAATTTCTTCTAACATAGGATTTTTCAGCGGGATTTTATATTTCATCCGAATCTCAAATGCCATCATATGCTGGTTCAATGCCATGCGGATATCAAAATCATTGCGAAAATCAATCTGGAACTCCTCCAGAATGATTTCCAGCAGTTCCATTACAATCCGGTCAATTCTTTCATAAATAACCACATTGTTCTCACCATATTTCATATATCCGGACATTCTTTTTCCCAGAAAATAAATCCACAGATATTTCTGCTCATTTTCTGAAAATACAAGATTTTCCTTCTGCTGAAAATAATCGGTTAAACCGACTATTACATCCCACTCTTTACTTCCTGAACCAGGCTTCTGCTCTTCAATCTCGCCATCAGCTATACAGTATCCTCGCCGAATCCTTCTTTTTGCAATATAGACCTGATTCAAAAACGTATTAAACTCTGTTTCATTTAAAATCAGCTCCTGTTTTTCAATATTTTCTAAAATAATTCCGGCTAATTCTCTTAATTCCTTTTCATTTTTAATCCGCTCATCTTTAGACTCTGTACCCTGTTTAAAAAAATATTCTCCTATAAACCTTCTGATATCAAATTCCATTCCCGAAATACAGATTCCATAATTCGGCCGGCTTTTTATACTGATTCCATATTCGCTCAAAATCGTTTTTATTCTTTTCAGCGAGTAAGACAACGAACTTCTGGAACAACATAAAAACTCACACAGATCATCCATTTTAATATAAGCTTCCTGATTAATCAGGTACAGCAGCAGATACCTGACCCGTTCCTCCAGGTTCTGCGGAATCTGTTCTGTGCCTTTCTCCATTCGCTGAAGTTCTTTTTCAAATTTCATCCTGTCACATACCGTAACCCGATATCCCCAGCGCGGCGATGAAATAATCTTGCAGCCAATCTCCGCCTCAAGCTCCTGAATCTGCTTTATCCTTGTTCGGACTGTCCGTTCACTAATCTGCAGTTTCTGTGCCAGACTTGCTGCCGTTATATAATCATCAGATAATTCTTTAAGTACTTCTTTTAACTTATACTCCAACATAAATCTATTTCCCTTTTCATCCCAAAACAACACTCAAAAACCTTTTTTCAGCGGCTCTCAATGAGGATCCCCGCTTATTATCCTACAGCCGGATTCTCACTTTACAGCTCTTCTTACAAAAACAAATTCCGTACTTTAATATTTTCTCATAGCCTTCCTCCAGCAGCTCTGCATCATAATGCTTTTCTTCTATCTGTGCAAGCGCTTCTTTACAGCCGTTTTCTATCAACGAGAATTTCTTCACATTTTTAAATTCCAGAATCACCGCCGGCTGTAATTCATCCAGCGGTTTCAGTATAATATCTGAACGCCCCTCTCCACTGGCAAAATTGGACAATACTTCATATTCCTGAAGCGGCTTTAAAAGTCCCAGCATAAAGCCATGATAAAAGCTCTCCTCTGTATCAAAAAAACCAATACTTTCACGAAGCATCCGTTTAATAAAAATTTCCATATTTTCTGTATCTTTTGTTAAAACAGCCTGATAAAGAGGATGCATATCTGAGATTTTCACTTTCTGCTCAAACCAGCTTTTAATGGTATAACGATAAATATATCTGATTTCATCATTGGGAATTGTCAGAGTCAGATAAGCATCATCACCTTTAAAATCTGTTTCAACCATCTTTAAATATCCCGTAAAAAACAGAAAATTCCATAAATTATCCTGCGTTGTATGAATATCTTCATAAGTTATCTCCTCATGAACAGGTTTTATAATGGTACCTCCTGCAATCAGATTTTCAATTTCACATTTCACTGTGGAATCTGCCCTTTCTACCAGCTCACGCACAATCCTGTTAGAAGACGTATTCGACCAGTAAGGTTTTGGAAAACCAGCATTTTCATCTGCATAATTGAGTACACTCCACGGGTTATACACTTCTGTTTCTCCGAATAAATACCCATCATACCACTTTTTCACTTCTGCTTTCGACGATTCCAGCCCATAATACTTTAAAAGTTCCTCCACTTCATCAGGTGTAAATCCAAAATATTCTGCATAATCCCTGCTCAAAACAGATATTATCTTCAAATTATTCAAACCGGTAAAAATACTTTCTTTACTGATTCGCAGACAACCGGTAATTACTGCAAATTCCAGACTGTCATTTGTCTTTAAAGCCGATTCAAACAGGGAACGGATAAACATGGTCATCCTGTCATAAAAGCCATTAAAACAGGCGTTTTCCAACGGCACATCATACTCGTCAATCAGAATAATAACATTCTGATCGTACTCAGTGCAAGTGTTTTCCCAAAACGACGCGGTCTGGTAAAAAGATTTACTTTACTGCCTTTGTCCAGCAAATCCCTGATCAGCAATGTTTTATCCACATAATAGTAGGAACGATTCAAAAAATCTTTATAATTTTCAATCCCTATCGGTAATCGCAATTTTTTTTTCATCAGCCTGCACCTTCCTTTCCGCAAATTCTTTTCCCGTGTTTCTATTAATTAAATTATAGTATTTTTTAAGTCATATGTCAATAATCATTTCTATTTTGACACACTATTTCCTTATTGGTTCCTGTTCACAGCCGCACTATGAATGTAAGCCTTCTTGCCATGCTCTGCTTAATATATCTCGCATATCATTTTTTTCTCCTTTTTCCTGCTATACTGTAGATAGTTTTATGATATTTAAAAACAATTTTCAGTATTTCATTTTGGAGGAAATCTTATGGTTACATGCAATAACTTGTTAAATAATCCCAATTTAAAGCCCATTGAACAGAAGGGCAGCTTCACCGTTTTAGAATACCAGCGCGATTTAAGCGTTTCTCCCTCTACCTCCGTCAATTCCTATTATATGTCGGAGATGGGAATCCGCAGGAAACAGGTTCTGGCGCAGTTAAATGAAACGAGTATTATCACGCAGGCGGGCGCTATGCAGTGGACGACCGGTTCTGTCGGTGCAACAACCGGCATTAAGGGAGTCGGTGATTTTCTCGGAAAAGCTTTAAAAGGCAAAGCAACCGGCGAAAGCACCATTAAACCGGAATATGTCGGAAAAGGTATGCTTATGCTGGAACCTACTTATAAATATATTCTTCTGGAGGATATTTCCGAATGGGGAAGCGGTATGGTCATTGAAGACGGATTATTTATGGCGTGCGAAGGCACTGTAAAACAAAGCGTTGTTGCCAAAAACACATTCTCTTCCGCGGCATTCGGCAATGAGGGACTTTTCAATATGGTGCTGCGCGGAAACGGTATTGCAGTCTTGGAAAGCAATGTTCCGCGTGAGGAACTGATTTTATTCGATCTGTCAGATGATGTTCTGAAGATCGATGGCAGTATGGCGATTGCCTGGAGTGATTCCCTGAAATTCACAGTAGAACGCTCCGGCAAATCATTGATCGGTTCTGCCGCTTCCGGCGAAGGACTGGTCAATGTCTACCGCGGTACCGGAAAAGTTCTTATGAGCCCGGTCGCGCTGACCTCCTCTTTGATGGCGGCAGCACATTAGATTTCGTTTCGGATTTCGTTTTCGTTTACCGCTGCCAGTCGAAAAAATTTCTTCTATATAAAGAAGAATCCCGGTCGTTCCACTTTACGAACGACCGGGATATATTTTTGACTTTTTTCAATTCACTGTTTTTTTACCGCCTTAATGATCTGCGTCCCGCTGTCGGCTGCGACTTCCCAGCCTGGCTCTACGATGAGAAAATCTTCCGGGTTCCATTCACCGTCAAGCATCTTTTTCAACAGGCTGTTTGAACCGCTAATTTCCATATATTCCCATGATTTCTGAGCGGCAAGTTCGCGGACTGCTTCTCTGCAGTCTTTATCGTAATCCACAAATTCCGGCCAGGAAATGTATGCCGCGCATTTATAGTTGGCAATCATTTCCCGTTCCATCTGCATCAGATATTCCACAGTATCCTCGTCTTCAAATTTTTCCAGATACTCATTGTATTTGCGGGCCATATACTGCTCGTCCATGCCCTGTCCCAGCTCCATCCAGTCTCTGTTGTAAAAATATGTACCTTTGCAGGTATCAAAATATTCCTGATATGCTTCTTTGCTTCCGATAAACAGGGTTGTACAGTCATGCGCCCGGGGAATTACCAGGGGATATTTGCTGCTGTGCAAGCCGATCAAAGCGTTGGAGCAAAGGCCGTAGCCCAGAAGAATGGCATCGAAAGTGATTTCACCATTTGTATAAGGATCTTCCTCTCCCTCAATACGGTCAATTTCCTCCTGCAGTAACGTATGCAGACGAACAGGAACACTGTGATAACGCTGGCGAAGCATTGTCACATCAAGCATATTCGGGCAGTTCCAGGCAAGGCTTGAAATCTCCCTTTGTAAAATCTTACAGGCAATTATTTTTAAATTCATAAATTTGTCTCCTTATCCCTGTCCGTCTCCGGCCGCTATTTGATCCGATAGTGCCCGATCAGAGAATTCAGCATGTCCATAAAAAGAGCTGCCCCCTCTTCGGCTTTCCCCGGCAAACGGTACTTATCACGATACCGCATCAGCAGGCCATGAAACATATCACATTCCATATCACTTAACATTCTGGCTTCATCGTATGAAAAATATCCGGTTGCCGCCGCCCGGTGCATGATCATACTGTTGCGTTCCTGAATCTCGTTATTAAAAAATACACTGGTAAACAAGCCGTCCATATTTCTCCATTCATCCGGAAAAAGCTGATAATATTCGAAAATAGTATCTCCCAGACGTTCTTTATACTTCCCCCAGAAAAGCAGTTCAAATACCTCTGCATTTTCAAATGCATGCCGGGCAAATGCTCTCCACATCTCTATCAGCATATCCAGAGCATCCGAGTTCTGATTAATAACCTCCTGAAGCGTTACAATGTAATCTTCCAGAAAACGCACCGATGCAAATAAAATCAGATGATCCAGGTCATCAAAATGTTTATAAATGACCGTGCTTGTACAGTTCGCTTCCGCTGCAATCGTTCGTATCTTTATATCATCGGGGCTCATTTGTTTCAGCAGCTCATAAGTGGTCAATATCAATTCATTTTTTTTATTCGTACTCATAGTATCTCTCCCTGTATTATTGCCGGCCAAAAAGCACTGCTCGTTTTCCTGCATGAAAGAGCATTTTTAACCAGATTTTTCCTAACTCATTCTTTTCATTATACTCATAAAACAGCTCGAAAATCAAGAGAGGATTCAACTCAACTATCGCACGATAAATGCATGAATTGTTACTGTTCAGAGATCAATGTCATTAAGTTAACGTTTTGCATTTTAACTGGCTAAAATTTCAGCATGGGGTCTAACCAATTTATTTGAATTTTTTCAGAAAAACAGTTGACACAATGGTCAAAATGTGCGGCCGCTCTCGTTACTGATGGATTTTCAGATGTAACGAGAGCGGCCCTTGAATTAACAAATATATTTTCATTTTAATTCAAGGAGGCACACTGCTATGTTTCATCAAACTCTCAAAAATTTATTCCTTTCTGCCGTGGATCAAGTCTGTTCGGATATCTCTCAGCATTCTGTTAATCCAGAAACTGACTTCTCCAGAACCAGAAAAATCTCTCCGCAGAGTCTCATTTCTTTTCTTGTATCTCAGGGTTCATCTTCTTCAAGAGTTGAAATGCTTGACTTTTGGGGACTTAATCCCTCATTTCCATCTTCTTCAGCTTTAAATCAGCAACGTAATAAGCTTAAATCAAGTGCATTGCAGGCTGTGTTTCATATCTTTAATGCTTCTGCCATGGAATTGTCACATTCCTCTTTCTCTGATGATAACTACCGTTACCTGGCCGCAGATGGCTCTACCTGTACCTACTTTAGTACGCCAAAATTTTCATCGGAAGATTTTTACTACTCTCCGGGCAATTCCATTCGAGGAGTTTACAGCATGCATTTAAACGCATTTTTTGATTTGGACACCCATCTCTATACAGACGCTCTGATTCAACCGGTTCACTCCAAAAATGAGTTTGGAGCTTTTTGCGAAATCGTTGATCGACATGTTGTTCTTGAAGGACGCAAAAACGTCTATATTGGTGACCGTGGCTATTGTTCTTACAACAACATGGCCCATGTCCTCCAGCAGGGACAGTATTTCCTTTTTCGTACCAAAGATATCCACTCAAAAGGATTGGTCGGTAAATTTGTATTTCCGGAAGAAGAGTCATTTGATATAGATGTCAAGGTCACACTGGTCAGAAGTCATTCCAAAAAGATACAGGTGGATAGTGATAGTTACATGCGCTTTGTGGATCGGGCTGCTGCTTTTGATTTTATTGAATATGGCAGTCTGGATACTTATAAACTCTGTTTTCGTATTGTCAGATTTCCGATTAGTGAATCTACATATCAGTGTATTGTGACAAATCTGCCGCGTGACGAATTTCCAGCAGAGCGTATAAAGACTCTATATCATGCCAGATGGTCAATTGAATCCTCGTTTAGAAAACTGAAATACACAATTGGGTTGAGTAATTTCCATGCTTATAAACCAGAATACATTGAACAGGAAATATGGGCTAAGCTCATAGCTTACAACGCAACAGAAATGCTGGTTAATCACACCGTTTTGAAAAAGCACGATACAAAGCATGAATATAAGGTTAATTTCACGATGGCTGCACATATTTGCAGGGTCTTTCTCCGTCTATCCACGGAGAAAGACCAACATGATGTGATGTCGCTGCTCCAAAAGGAACTAATCCCCATTCGGAAAGATCGCCAATACACAAGGCTTCAAACAGCTCATTTCCGAAAGCCACGATACTTTATATATCGGGCGGCATAGAGTAGACACCATTATTATAATAACATTTTTGAGACAGATGCATAATCTGTCTATTTGTCGTGCCTACATGGTTTTTGGCATATCTGTCAGTAATGTCGAATTGATCAATCTCAAGCACTTCACAGTGAAATGCGTCTTTTGAGACACCCCATCCTGACTCTGCCACACTATTTTGATGTTAACTTAATGACATTGGTTCAGAGATTTTGGGACAGCAGGGATGTTCAGAGAACGCAAAATGTCTATGATACGAAGTCTGGCCGGGGCGTATTGGTGCTTTCAGCACCAATACGCCCCTTGCAGACTTGCATCATAGACATCTTGCTGGTTTTTACAAACTTTCCATGTATTTCTTCATGCGTGCATCAACCTCAGAAGATAATGCGGGTTCCTGATAAGAAGCAAGGATATCTTTCCACTTCTTGTTTGCAACCTGTTCAATCGGTAACGCGCCATCTGCTTTCCACTGTTCATATGTCTTTCTGTTGCTGAGTGTAGGTCTGTATAATTCATCTCTGAAATAATCCAGAGTATGGTCATGTACCAGGAATGTTCCCTGAGGGCCAACTTCTTCAATTGCATCAAATGCAAGTGTATCTTCATTTACTTCAACGCCTCTGTTGATATACTTCATGTAACCGATGATTTCGTTGTCCACGATCAGTTTTTCAAATGAAGTACAGTTGTAGGTCTCAATAATACCTGCTGAATGAAGGATGAAGTTGCCGCCTGCCATCTGAGCCATCATCAATGTGATTGCAGATTCATAAGCTGCCTGAGAATCCATCATCTTGGAATCTGACAAAGCGCCGCTGATACGGCAGGGAATCTGATAGTATTTCGCCAGCTGTCCGTTAACCAGAGAAATAATTGCATCCTCGGGAGAACCGATTGCCAGAACGCCGCTGCTCATCTCAGCGCCGGAGCCGGATGCGGAATAAACAACAGGAGTTCCGGGATTTACACACTGTGCCAGCACGATTCCTGCAAGAACTTCAGCGTTCTGAAGCGATACAAGACCTGCTACTGTTACAGGAGTTGTCATACCTGCGATAGAAAGAGAGTTGATCAGCTGTGCCTGACCTGTTTCTGCATAAGCGATAATTGCACCTAACTGGTTATCATCATAGCTCAGAGGAGTTAAAGTACAGGGAATGGAAGCCATAACCGGTCTCTTCTTAATTTCATCCAGGCCTCCAAAGGCGATTGCTGCCAGCTCGATAGTTTCACGGGCATTCTTATAACCGTAAACGCTTCCCATGAACGGCTTTGTACTATATTTAATTGTATTGTAAACCATGGTTGTCGGGCGCTTTGCTACTGCAATATCTGTTGTCTCACAGGAAATATGGCTCTGAATATCAATATTTTCAAGCTTGTCACAGATTTTTACGATGTTAACAAAGTCTTCCAGCTTTGCATCTCTGCGTCCTTTGTCCAGATCGGTTACAAACGGAGAACCATAAGGGCCTACATACGCGGTTTTCTCTGTTGTGATTTCTACATTGTTTTTAGGATCTCTTGCGTACAGAGTAAAGGATGACGGTGATAACTTAATCGCCTCTTCTACCAGTGTTCTCGGAAAATACACTTTATCGCCATCTACTTTTGCACCATGCTTTGCAAAAATCTCTCTTGCAGGCTCATAGGTAATTTTGATACCTATTTTCTCCATAATATGAAGGGAGTTTTCGTGAATTTTTTCGATTTCGTTCTGAGTTAATACCTGATATCTCTGCATACTGTTTCCTCCTTGTATCAAGTTTTATTCGATGTTTTTGATAACCTGATAATATCATGTAAAGTTATCATTGTCAACCTTTATTTTTTGTATTTTTCATTTATTTTTTCTGACTATTTCAGTATTTTGATATATTTTTCATTTTTCCATCTTTCTTATTGACAATTTTGCATTTAAATTTTATAATAAATACAGCATAATAACGGTTTTTTACAGGTTTGCGCTGTTTCTATCTGCGTATAAAGTTATCGCTAATAACTTTATACGCAGATGTCATTACCATGTATGCCTGTATTTTTTGCAAAGCCGATCCATTACAATGTTTCTTTTTTTGCTTTGCAATTCCTGTATCGTTATTTGTCATAGTTATCATGGATAACCTTTTATTTCTTTTGAAAACTATGACGCCTGCCGGTAAACCACAGCACCGCTGCTATTGCAGCACAATTCAACTGCCGAAAGAGAGGTATATTATGAACGGAAAAAAAAGAACCCTTGCACTTGTCATTTTAAGCGCAATCGCCGGATTGGTTTATCTGACTCCCTTCCTTCGCTTTTCATTTTATGATCAGATGATGGAAGCTCTTCAGATTACTGATGTTCAGATGGGAACGATCGGATCTGTATACGGTTTGTTCTATGTAATCGTTTTTGTTCCCAGCGGTATGCTGGCTGAACGCTTCAGCACCAAAAAGCTTCTGGTGATCACCAATCTGGGTATGTGCCTGACTACGATCTGGTACTCCTTCTATCCCGGATATACGGCGCTTCTTGTTATTCATGCCTTATACGGAATCTTCAGTGTTGGTACCTTCTGGTCTCCTTATCTGAAAGCTGTCCGCAATCTGGCCTCCGAAGAAAAGCAGGGAACCATTTTCGGTTTAAGCGAAGGATTAAGAGGAATCGCCCAGACAATCGTCTCCTTCATCTGTCTGGGAGCTATGGGTCTGTTCGCTTCTGTTACACTGGGCTTCCGCGCTGCGCTCTGGATCAATGCTGCTGCATTTGCACTCCTTGCACTGGCCGTTATTTTCCTGATTCCGGATTTTGACAGTGAAAACAAAAAGGCCGCTGCTTCTGAGGAAGAAGCTGCCACAGCAGAGAAAGCTGCCAGAACAGAGAAAAAAGAAGGAAATTACTCTATTCTTCAGTTCTTAAAAAGTCCTTCTATCTGGATCTGTATTTTTGTTATCATGTGCGGTTATACCTTATGGTCTACTGTTAACAATTATATCGGAACGTACTGTACCCGTGTTCTGGGAATTGACGCCAGTCTTTCAAGTACGCTTTCCATTATCCGAAGCTATATTATCGTTTTTGTAGCAGGTGCTTCCGGCGGTGTTATCATCGACAAATTCCGCACCAAAGGTCAGGCCATGATGACAGCTTTCCTTTTAACCGGCATTTCTGTTATCGGCATCCTGCTGACCAACAACCTGGTTTTTGTATGTGTTATTGTAACCGTTGTTCTTTCCTATATGGTTAACGTTATTAAATCTACTTACTGGTCTATCATGGGTGATGCCGGTATTCCGCTCGCTGCTACCGGTATGGCCACAGGCGTTATTTCACTGATTGGCTTAACTCCCGATATTTTTGTTCCTCCGATCATCAGTCGCTTTATCAGCTACGGCGAAGGCATCGGCAACATTGAAACCGGTTTCAATTTTATGCTGATCTGGATGGTCGTATGGGCATTGCTCGGAGTCACTGCCGGATTTATTCTGAAACGAAAAAAAGCTAACAGCTAAGAGCTTTAAAACAGTTGAAAATATTTCCTTCTGTTTACACCCGCGCCGGGCGCCCCTGCCCCGGCGCGGAAACAGTTTTACCCGGAAACCGACGTCACATCACCAACGGTGATCTTATAAGGAGGAACATTTTGAAAGAAACTACAAAAAAAGAAAAAACGAACCAAGAAAACGCGAAAAAGCCAAATGTTGTTTTCCTTATTTCAGCAGCTATCACAATTGCCATTGCTCTCTGGGGAATTATCAGCAACGATTCTTTTTCGGGAAGCGCCAACCAGCTAATGGCCTCTTTAAAACAGAATTTCTCCTGGCTTTATCTGGGAGTCATGCTGTTTTTCGTAGTATTCTCCCTTATCATTGCATTCAGCAAATTCGGGAAGATCCGTCTTGGCGCAGATGATGAACGGCCGGAGTACAGCACGATTTCCTGGTTTGCCATGCTGTTTGCAGCGGGAATGGGAATCGGCCTTGTATTTTGGGGAGTTGCAGAGCCAATCTCTCATTATGTAAGTCCCATGAAGGGAATTGAGCCGCATTCTGCCGAAGCCGCCCGTTTTTCCATTCGTTCCTGTATTATGCACTGGGGTCTGCATCCGTGGGCATGTTATGCGGTCATGGGACTCGGACTCGCCTTTTTCCAGTTCCGCAAAAAGGAATCTGCTCTTGCGAGCAACCTTTTTAAGCCTATGCTGGGAGATAAAAAAGCAAAAGGCCCTATCGGAAAGGCAATCGATATCTTCACCACGATCATCACCGTAACCGGAGTTGCCACCTCCTTTGGCATGGGCTGTCTGCAGATCTGCAGCGGACTTGAACATCTCTTTTCCATTCCCAACAAGATGCTCACGTGGATTACAGTCATTACCATTATCTGTTTTATCTACCTGCAAAGCGCCATCAGCGGTGTCGGAAAAGGCGTCAAGCTGCTTTCCAATATCAACCTTGTACTGTTTTCTTTCCTGCTGATTCTCGCCTTTTTCATCGGACCTGCAGGTGAGATCCTGAATTATCTGCTGGTTGGTATAAAGGATTACCTTGTAAACTTTATTCCCGACAGTCTGCGTCTTTCTTCACAGGGAGACAGCTCCTGGATTCAGGACTGGCGTGTTTTCTACTGGGCCTGGTGGCTTTCATGGGCGCCCTTCGTCGGTGTATTTATCGCCCGCATTTCCCGCGGAAGAACGATCCGCGAATTTATCCTGGGCGTTATGATCATTCCCACCGCAGTATCCGCAGTCTGGTTTTCCACCTTTGGAGGCGTTTCGCTGCATGCAGCAGGTAATTTTGCAAAAGAACAGCTGGCAGAAATCGCGGCAGCTCCGCAAACTACCCTGTTCTACATTTTTGACCAGTACAAGGCAGGAATCATCTTATCCTTAATCGCCATCGTTCTGCTGATTATATTTTTTATAACCTCTGCGGACTCCGCAACCTTTGTTCTGTCCATGCTGACATCCGACGGAGAATTGAATCCTCCTAACAACAAAAAAATATTCTGGGGCATTTTAATAGCCGTTGTTGCATTTGCCCTGATTATGTCCGGAAGTATTTCGGTAATTCAGACGATTTCTATTGTAATCGCATTTCCTTACCTGTTTATTCTTCTTTTAATATGCGTAAATCTTGTAATAGAAATGAAAAAAGATCAGCATGAGTCCTAACATGTGATAGAAATGTTAGAAAAATGCAAGAATTCCTTCATTGTATTTTCACAACCCCTGAATTATACTGTCACTATAATGCCCTCTGGCATTTAAAGTCACTTTGCTATAGAATGAACCCGATTACCTGTCTGAAATTCAGACAGGTAATCTCTGTTCATTTTCTGTACGTATTGATCTGCGTATTGATTCGCGTATTGATCTGCGCATTAATCTGCGTATTAATCAGGAGTTATTGATCAGGGAGTGTATACATATGAACATTCAAAAGAGAATTTTATCCGGCTTTTTATTTTTTTCAGGCCTCGCAGGAGCAATCTGGTTTCTGCTTCCGTTTTTCACCTGGCGAATCGTTAATATCGGGAATCTGACCGGGCTTCTTTTCTGTGTCTTGCTGATGGCGTATGCCATTTTCATGAAAAAGGTTCACAGCGCAGTAAAAAGACTTCGAAAAAGACCTGCTGGCAAATACCTGTTAAATGCAGCTCTTCTGATTGCCGTTATCATCGGCGGGCTGGTCATAACCGAAACTGCCTGTATGATAACAGCCGCCAAAAAAACTCCCGCGCCGAACGCAACCGTTGTCCTTCTTGGCTGTAAAGTAAACGGAGAACACCCCAGTCTGATGCTTCTGAAACGTCTGGAAGCTACCTGGGAATATATGGAGGAAAATCCCGACTCAGTCTGTGTCGTATCAGGCGGACAGGGACCCGACGAGAACATCTCAGAAGCAGAGTGCATGTACCGCTATCTGACCCAAAAAGGGATTGCTCCCGAGCGGCTGTACAAGGAAGACAGATCCACCTCAACCAGAGAAAATCTTGCATTTTCCAAAGAAATAATAGAAGCGCATCAGCTCAATCCCGAAATAGCCATCGCAACAAACGAATTTCACGAATATCGCGCAGGCAAAATAGCCGACGCTCTCGGTTTTACCCACTCATCGGTTCCCGGAAAAACGCCCTGGTACCTGTTTGCAACCTACTATGTGCGGGAATTGTATGGTATTTTGTATGAATGGATTTTTTAAACAAATTCAAATCTGCTTTCTCTATGGATTTTGATATTTTTCTACAAATAAAATACTTTTGTAACAGTTAGTAGACAGCTCTGAAACATATCTTTGATAGAATAATAATATTCCGGGCAAAACCTGTCTGCGTCAAGGCAGCTGCTGTTGGGCATGTGCGTAACGAAACAGCTATCGGAATACATTTTAGATAACTATATTTCATGAAAGGAGCTACCTATCAATGCAGCATTCAAATGATAACTTTGCACGCCTTATCTCCAGGTGTGCAGTTCTTATACTTTGTTTTTGTATGATTTTTCTAACTGCCTGCAGCACATCTCATCCGCAGGATAAACAGACGGATTCTTCAAAAACAGAAAACAAAGGCAATACCGGCAAACAGTATACCGTTTTTCTGGACGCCGGGCACGGGGGAAAAGAAGCAGGAGGACGCACAAAGGATATCATGGAAAAAGATATCAACCTGCAGATTATGGAAAAAGTCAGAGATTTTCTTTATGAGGATGGTTTTCAGATTGCTATGGCGCGCTCTGAAGATATGACCGTCAGCCTGAAGGACCGAATTTCCATGGCCCAGGAGGCAAAGGCAGATGTTTTCGTCAGTATCCACCAGAATTCGCTGGACAATGATACCGTTACAAGCGGAATCAAAACCTACTGCAGCGAAGAAGCCGGCAAAAAAAACAACAAACTGGCTTCGCTGGTTCACAAATCCGTACTGAAAACAACAGGAGCCAAAGACCGGGGAATTGAAAAAAACAGCAAACTATATGTTCTGGTGAACAACAAAATCCCTTCCTGCCTGATTGAAACCGGTTTTATCACCGCCGAAGAGGAAGGCAGATTGCTGACGCAAAATGATTACCAGGAGAAGATTGCCCGCGGAATCGCAGATGCTGTAAAAGATTTTCTGACCGGAAAATCAAAAAACAGCTCCTCTGACAAAGCTTCTGATGAATCTTCTAATGAATCCTCTGATAACGAAGCTTCCAAACAGGAATCCAACACTCAAAGCTCTCAGGAATCCGAATCCGATACATCCAATGAGTCCGATGAATCCAGCCGTGAACCGCAGTCCGGCGAAGAGGAATCCTCCGGCGAAGAGTCTTCAGCAGATAAAAATGGAATTACAACCTCCGGAGAACCGAATGATCATGAAAAAGTCGTCTATATTACGATCGACGACGGTCCTACCACCGGTACTCCCGAGATTTTAGATATTCTGGATCAGTATGATGCAAAAGCCACATGGTTTGTAACCGGTCAGTACATGGAAGGCTCTGCGCTGAAAGACATGATCAAACAGGTTCATGACCGGGGCCACGCTGTTGGTGTCCACACATTTTCACATGTTTACACCAACATTTACAGCTCTGTAGATAATTATATGAAGGATTATAATAAGATGAACAGCATTATTATAAATGCTACCGGAGAAGACAGTAAGCTGTTCCGTTTCCCCGGCGGCAGCAATGCCGGCTACAACAGAAAAATCCGCAGCCAGCTGTTAAAGCATGTAAAATCCGAAGGACTTGTTTACTATGACTGGAACGCATTCACAGGAGATACAGAAGGTTTCTCCGCTTCCCAGATGGTTTCCAAAGCAGTAAAAGAATGCAGCTACAACAACAAATCCATTTTACTGATGCATGATGTACCCGGAAAACATACCGTTGTAGAGGCGCTGCCCCGTATCCTGTCTGAGCTGAAAAGCAAAGGCTACGAATTCCGCGCACTCGACAAAAACGTAAAGCCGATTCAATTTGAAAAGTAACCCGACAGCCCGCAGCTGTCATTGACCTTCATCTGTTGTCATTGACCTTCATTTATTGTCATTGACCTTTATTGACTTTCATCGGGTGTCTCTTTCAGAAGAATATCTTCTTTATACCAGACAATACATTTTTCGGTCCACTGCTCCTGCGCCTCTTTCAGGCGCAGGAGCAGTTTTTGCATTTCCACAGATTCCGCCGTTTCCACCGCATCTGCTGCTTCCGCTATATCCGCTGTTTTCACTGCATCTGTTGTTTCCGCTATATCTGCTATTTCCGCTGTTTTCACAGCTTTCACAGTTTCCGCCCTTGCCGCGCCATCTGCGATTTCCTGCATCTGCAGCTTTTGGATTTCTTCTTCCAGCTGATATACTTTTTCAGCTGCCGCTTCCACATCCTCCTCTGCCAGTCCAAGCTTCCATTCGCTGTACGCCTGTTCTGTGGAGATTCTCTGGAAACGTCCTTTTTCGGCCTGCGGTACATTCTTTACTTCCTCCATCAGCGCACGATCCTCGGGCCGCATCCCTGCCCCCGAGAGCAGGGCCTTAGCTGTATCCGGCTTTGATTTCACCGCTCTGCGCAGCCTTTGCAGATAATGTTCATACCCAAAAGGATAATAAATGATCTGATTTTTTTCAAATACCAGAAGGGCATCTGCCACCCGGCTGATAAAATAGCGATCATGCGATACAAAAAGAAGCGTTCCCTGATAGGCCCGCAATGCAGATTCCAGCATTTCTCTTGCCTGAATGTCCATATGGTTGGTCGGTTCATCGAGTATCATAAAATTAGGACAGTTCTGAAAAATTTCTGCAAATCTTAAACGGGATTTTTCCCCACCGGAGAGCCGGTTGACCGGCCTTGCCGCCATCTTTCCGCCAAACATCCACTGCCCCAGAACAGAACGCGCTTCTTTCTCGGTCAAAGACGGATATTGTGATTGAAAATGTTCTTTTACCGTATCTTCTGATTCAATAGATGCCGTCTGCTGGTCAAAGTATTCCATAACCACCCGCTCGCCGCGGCGCAGCTTACCCTCCACCGGCAGAATCAGACCTGCAGCGGTTTTTAAAAATGTGCTTTTTCCAATTCCGTTAGGGCCGATAATCCCAATTTTCTGCCCTCTGCGAATCCTGAGAGTGATTTTCTGAAGCATCTCCGAAAGCGCCTCTCCATAGCCAATCTGCAGCTCCTCCATTTCCAGCACATATTTTGCGCTGATGACCTGCGGGATAATTTCTTTAAAAAATGGACGAATTTCTTCTGAAGACGGTTTTTCCAGCTTCTCCATTCGCTCCAAAAGTTTCTGTCTCGACCTGGCAAATGCAGCTTTGCGCGGCTTATTGCGGAATTTTCTGATCAGATCATTCAGCCGCTCCTCCTCGGCCCGCTGGCGTTCCCATTCTTTTTTAAGAATCTGCTGCTTTTTTTGCTTCTGTTCCACAAAAGAAGAATAATTGCCGACATAGCGAACCAGCTTTCTTTCGGTCAGCTCATAAATAACCTCCGCTGTACGGTCGAGAAAAAAGCGGTCGTGTGAAACCATAACAACCGCTTTTTCATAAGATATGATCCATTCCTCCAGCCACTCAAGCATCTTCTCATCCAGGTGATTCGTCGGCTCATCCAGCAAAAGAACATCCGGCTTTTCCAGCATCAGGCGAATCAAAGCAATCCGCATTCTCTGTCCGCCCGAAAATTCCGACAGTTTTTTCTGTTTATCCTGTTTTGCAAATCCAAATCCCGTAAACAGCCTGTCATATTCCTGTTCATAAAGAAAACGTTCTTTGTCCCAGGTATCTTTGCACGGGCAGACCCGCAAAAGCTCTTCCTCCACCGTTCTGTCCGAATCGCCTTCCTGCGAAAACACCTGCTGTGGAAGAAAACCAATCGTAAAACGACGGGCTGTCTGTATGCCCGGACACGCCCGCCTGTCATCCCGGTCAAGCTGCAGTTGTCCGGAAAGAAGCCTTAAAAGCGTCGTTTTTCCTGCGCCATTCTTTCCGACGACTGCAATTCTTTCCCGACCGCGGATTTCAAAATCAAAATGCGAAAGAATCGTTTCACCTCCCAGTGAAACGGTTCCATCCTGAATCTGATATAACATACTATTTATAACTCTTTATGCACACATTCCAGTGCGGCAGCGACAACCTTATCCATATCATAATATTTATAATGGCCCAGTCTTCCGCCAAAGATCACATTTCCCTCTTTCTCTGCCAGCTCACGGTATCTTTCATATAATGCATTATTTTCATCATTATTAACCGGGTAATACGGTTCCATGCCCTGAGTCCATTCAGAGGAATACTCTCTTGAAATAACGGTTTTCGGCTGTTTGCCAAATTCAAAATGCTTATGTTCGATGATGCGGGTATACGGAACCTCTCTCTCCGTATAATTCACGACCGCATTGCCCTGATAATTATCGCAGTCCAGCACCTCGGTCTCGAAACGTACAGAGCGATACTGCAGCGGACCATAACAGTAGCCAAAATACTCATCGATCATACCTGTAAACAGGGTTTTCTCTGCAATATCGGGATTTTCCCTGATAAATTCAAAATAATCCGTATCAGTTCTGACCTCAGTTCCTTCCAGCATCTTCTCAATAATTGCGGTGTAGCCGCCCATCGGAATTCCCTGAAAACGGTCGTTAAAATAATTGTTGTCATATGTAAAACGCAGCGGCAGACGTTTGATAATAAACGCAGGCAGCTCT
Organism: Lachnospiraceae bacterium; assembly: GCA_030536685.1. GTDB lineage: Bacteria > Bacillota > Clostridia > Lachnospirales > Lachnospiraceae > TWA4. The sequence continues at coordinate 13,273 of JAUNPP010000003.1, read as the reverse complement.
GTACAGCTGCGACCCCACTGCTTTTCCGTATAGCCCTTTACCAGCTTCTCATAAACATCGCGGCCGGCCAATGAAAGCGCCTGTTCTTCCAGATTCTTCGGTTCTTCAATATTCAGATCCGCAATCTGCTTTTCAATAACAGCCTTTGCCTCAGCAGGAGTGCGAATTCCCCACATCTTGCTGAAAGTATTCATATTAAATGGAAGATTGTATAATTCGTCTTTATAAACAGCAACAGGAGAATTAATATAATTATTAAACTCCGCAAACTGATTCATGTATTCCCATATTTTTTTATCACTGGTATGAAAAATATGTGCTCCATATTTGTGTACATTAATATCTTCAACTTTTTCTGTATAAATATTGCCTCCAATATGGCTTCGTTTGTCAATTACCAGACATTTTTTCCCCTTCTTTTTTGCTTCATACGCAAAAACAGAGCCAAATAAACCGGAACCGACAATCAGATAATCATATTTCATAAGTATATCCCTTTTCCTTTCTGCCCTCAGGGCCGGGTTAACAAACGGACAGCCTGTCGTCTGTCCACCCGGGTAGTATATCACACCTTAATTTCAGGAGCAATCCATAGCGCTGCTATTCACATTATTTTACGGTTCTGTTACGTCCTCTTTATCCTGCTTTTACCGGATTTTTATGCAGCGGCAGACTATTCCTCCTCCAGGAATTCAAAGGCTTCCCCTTCCTGCGCATGAAGAAAATGCATCATCATATAGGCGCACATCAGCGCAACCCGTTCTTCCTTCAGGATGCGGCGCACCTCCTTTTTATCGGCCAGAACAATTTCCAGTTCTTCGGATTCTTCCAGACCTTTAATGCTGCATTCTCCGCTGACATAGCCATAAACGGTTGCACAGGATTCATCAGTCATTCCCACCGTAGTAAAACGGGGTTCACTGTAAATCTTTGATACAGAAATCGGCTCCAGTTCCAGTCCCGTCTCCTCTTTCATCTCCCGCACAGCCGCTTCATTAAAATCTTCACCCGGTTCCACAAGTCCCGCCGGAAATTCATAGACATACCCATCGATCGGATAACGATACTGACGGATCAATACAACCTTATCGCTTTTCGCATCCCCGCAGATGTGCACATTTTTTCCGTTTTTTGGCAGCTGCAGATTCCCTGCTCCATCTCTGCCCGGAGAATGCACACTGTAGATCACCACTCCGTCTGCATGATTTTCATGCGTAACAGCCTTTAAATCTTCCAGCCTCTGCGCGCGGGAAGCCAGAAAATACTGTGCCTCTTTTCCATTCTTATGTGTTACGTCCATCGTAAAAAAATTCAAAAAACGATGTTTTGTTTCCTGTGTGATTTTCCTGACAATTCCCATTTTTTGCTCCTCCTGTTGATCATACGGCAATTCAAAATTCTTCTACTCAAGAATACCGTTTCCTGCTGCGCTCGTCAAGCCACATTATAACGTCTGCGAAACGGATACATTACAATATCTGCCAAACGGGTACATTACAATATCTGTCAAACGGGAGTCTTATCGATTTCCAAAATAAACAGGGCAGCCTGTTCGCTGCCCTGTTTATTGAAAGGAGAAAGTTATGAAAAATTTATCAAAATAAAACTTATAATCTAATTCATCCCCCGGCCGGAACCGGTTCGTTATCATCCAACGTTATTCTGTTGTTGTTTTTGGTGTTTTTTTTATTGTTGTTGTTTTGTTTTTCTTTGTTTTTGTTTATGTCTATATCATACAGGACTTTTGTGATGATACTGTGACTTATATTTGAATGATTTATGAACATTCTCGAAAAGTTTTATTTTATTTAGTTTCTATTTTTTTTAGAATTAGACCCTGCTTTATAAAAAATCTCTGCATTGATCACCTGGCAGCCTGATTTTCCAGCGCTTTCCAGCGCATAATCTGCATCCTCATAGATCACTGTTTCTTCCGGTTCAAAGCCCATCCGCTTACAGGTTTCCATATAGATCTCCGGTCCCCGTTTATTCAGCTTCAAATCACTGCAGGTATACACCTGCTCAAAACAGTGCCAGATGCCTCCCCGCTTCAAAGCCGCTGCAGCACAATATGTATCTGTAGTGGTCAGAACGCACATGCGGCATCCTCTGTCATACAGAGAAAGAACCCGGTTTCTTGCTTCTTCAAAAAAAGGAATCTCCTCCTCATACAATCTGCGCACCAGTGACATAAACTGGCTGATAATCTCCGTTCTGTCAAATGGCAGCCTAAACCGGTTTCTCAGATAGTCCGCTGATTCTTCCAATGACATAGGATCTACTATCGCTTCCAGCTCCTGCGGTATATCCGTTATTCCAAGCTGCTCCAGATAACGTCTGGCCAGAGTCAGCCAGACTGACAGGGAATCTAAAAGTGTACCATCCAAGTCCCAGATCGCATACTTAAATCCATCTTCTTCCTGATACATGCCATTCCTCTGATACATGCTATTCCTCTGTTTCATGCGTTTCGGCTGCTTCACGATTTCCAGCTGTTTCATCCTGCTGCTTTTCTTTCTTCCTGTTTTTCATAACTTCTTCCGGGTTCTCCCGGCGATGTTTACGCCCAACCCGCTCTGTCTGCGCCGCATCCAGCAAGGTTCCTCTCTTGAGCGCACCATCTCCATAACGATTCCGAATCGTATCCACCATACGGTCTAACGAGCGCACCTTCTGTCTTTTCTGCTCATCAAACAAAGTATATTGATAATACCCGGCTTCCTCCGCCTTTCCCGCTGAGATTCCAAGCAGACGGATCGGCGTTTTACAGTCCCAGAGCTGATCAAACAGTTCCACAGACATTTCGTAGATCACATCGGTAATATCCGTGCTTTCCGGCAAAGTTGCCTGATGTGAAATCGTGTGAAAAGTATTGTCCTTTAAGCTGACCGAAATACTGGAAGCCATCATATGGTCTGCCCGAAGACGGCTTCCGACGCTGTCTGCAAGCGCCAGCAAAACAGGATATACTTCTGAAGCCTGCTTCAGATCATACGGAAGTGTAACGGAATTTCCATATCCTTTATTGGCCACTTCCCCCTCCCCTACAGGGCTGTCATCAATTCCATTCGCATAATTGTGCATCTGATGAGCCTGCTTCATGCCAAAAACGCTCTTTAATACAGCCTCCGGTGTACATGCAAGCTGCCCAATCGTCTGAATATCCATCCGTTTCAGCTTCTCCACAGAATGATATCCCACATACAAAAGATCTCCGACCGGCAGATTCCACATCTTCTCCCGAATCTCATTGCGAAATAACGTATGTACTTTATCCGGCTTCTCAAAATCACTGGCCATCTTTGCCAGAAGCTTATTCTGCGAAATACCGATATTCACAGTAAATCCCAGTTCCCTGTGAATTCTGTCTTTTATATCATAAGCCAATGTAATCGGATCCGGATAAAGCTTATTCGTCCCGCTCATATCAAGAAATGCCTCGTCAATCGAGAATTTTTCCACTACAGGAGCATACTCTGCCAACATCTCCATCATAGCGGCAGAAGCCCTTTTATAAATCCGAAAATCAGGCGGAATCACAACCAGATCCGGACATTTTCGAAACGCCTGTGCCAGCGGTTCTCCCGTTCTGACTCCAAACTTTCTGGCCGGCACAGACTTCGCCAGCACAACCCCGGTTCTTTTCTCAGGATCTCCTCCTACAACCGAAGGAATCAGACGCAGATCCTCAGCCTCCGGATCATCTTTCAGGCGCTGCGCCGAACTCCAGCTTAAAAAAGCGCTATTTACATCCACATGAAAAACAAGACGTTCCATCATATCCTTTTCTGACACCTGCACATTGTTTCACACTATCCTTTTCTGGCACCTGCACATTGTTTCACACTATTCCTTTTCTGACACCTACACATCCAGTTTCAGATCGCCGTCCTTAATCCAGCCTGTTTTGCGGAATACTTCTCCTATTATAAATGTAAGGATTCCCGGCAAAATAAAACATACCAGCAGAATGCCGGCCCACATGCCTGCACCGCCCTTTGTCATCGCCGTATAAACACCGATCGGGCCTACAAATCCGCAGGTTCCCATACCTGCTCCTGCCGCAATATTTTCCATTTTGAAAATAACAGTTGCAATCGGACCTGTGATCATAGAGGTTAAAATCGGCGGAATCCAGATCAGAGGATTTTTTACGATATTGCCAATCTGCAGCATAGAAGTACCAATTCCCTGCGCCAGCAGACCTCCCCATCCATTTTCACGGAAGCTCATAACCGCAAATCCGATCATCTGGGCGCAGCAGCCTGCTGTCGCAGCGCCTCCTGCGATTCCATCCAAAGACAGCATAATGCAAATCGCCGCACTGCTGATTGGAAGCGTAAGAGCAATTCCGACCAGCGCTGACACCAGAATTCCCATAAGAAACGGCTGCATCTCTGTCGCAGCTTTGATCAGATTGCCAAATGCCGTCATAAAGCCTGATACACCGGGGCCTGCAAACATAGCAATTACAGTTCCTGAAAAAATAGTAACTGCCGGCGTTACCAGAATATCAATACGTGTTTCCTTGGAAACGATTTTACCAAGCTCTACCGCAACAATCGTTGCAAGAAGAGCGCCTACCGGGCCTCCCAGCGCATTACCAGCAAATCCTACCGTAGCCGCCGAAAACAATACCAGCTGCGGCGCATGAAGCGCATATGCAATCGCCACGCCAAGCGCAGGGCCTGTCGCCGCCTTCGTTCCTGCATATTCTTCAATTGTAGTAAAAAGTGCCACACCCGTCTTATCTCCCAGGGTTCCAAAAATAGTGCCAATCAGCAAAGAAGCAAACAAACCGAATGCCATCGCACCCATCGCATCTACCAGATAGGTTTTTACGCTGATATCAACACCTTTCTTTTTTAAAAATTCTCTCATTACAGTTTTCCTTTCGTTCATGAATCTTTCGTATATATTCGTTCATAACAGTGTATAACAGTATCAAGGACTGTCTGTTTATAACAGTATATAACAGTATATAACAGCATATAACAGTGTCCAGGACTGTCCGTTTAAGTATACTCCCTCTCTGCTGTTAATTCAACTGTAAAGTTTTCTGTAAAGTTCATAAGCGAAAATCCACTGCTGCACAATGCCTCGATAGCCTGAATATCGCGAAAAATGTCTTTCCACCATCATTTCGACCTGTTTTTTCCCTGAAAATGCTTCCAATTCCCGGTCATAATAATGTTCATACAAAATCTGCTTAATATGCACATCTACCGGAAAAGCATCTATTTTATGAAAACCAAATAGTGCAATGCAATCCGCCACCTTCGCTCCCACTCCCTGCAGCTTCCGAAGCTCTGCCGTGCACTCTTTGTAAGAAAGCTTCCCGCACTCTTCCAGGCTAAAGCTCCCCTCCGTTACCCTGCGCGCCAGGTTTAAAATGTATTCATCCCGATATCCCAGACTGCATCGGCTGCGAAAACATTCCAGCTCATTGCCCTTCAGGCCGGCGAGGCGTTCTGCAGAGGGAAAATAATACTTTTCATCTCCGAAATAATAACACAGCTTTTCAATACACCCCCTGATCCTCGGAATATTGTTGCACTGTGAAATCAAAAAGGACACAGCCGTCTCCCACGGCTCCTGACGCAGAATCCGAATTCCGCCCCCAAATAATGATGCCTGCTTCAGAAAATCATCATTTTCATCCACAGAAGCCAGATACCGGTCATACGGCTCTTTCAGATCCAGATAGTTCTCCCAGATTTCATGAAATTCCCGTTCCCCGCAAAAAAAGGTGAATACCTCTCCCTGCTGCATAACCTTCAGCTTTCGATGAAATGCCGGAATCTCATAAACATCTCCCCCTCCGTCCGCTTCTGTCTCCATCTCCATCCGCTTCCAGCGGAAACACTGGCCCGAATCAGCAATTCTTGCAAGATTTAAATTCCGTATTTTTATTTGATATCGTTCCTCCACACTTTTTCCTCCAGGTTTTTATCTATATTTTTTTCTTCCGCGCTTCTCTCTCCATTTTCCTTCACGCTATTCCCGCAATTGTGCAAACATTCCATCGCATAAACAAAATAACCCGGTACAAAACCGGGCTATTTTGCTTAGACAACTATATCAGAAAAAAAGAAACATGCTTTTTCATTACCCCCGTGGGGTATATGCATATGATACTTCATCATCCATATACTGTCAACTCTTTTTCTCTGTAAATCATTTAATCTTTTCCTCTACTTTTCCTCTGTGTTACTATTCACACTCCGTTTTGTTTAGCGTTGTTCCCGAACCATAGTTAAAATGAATAAAACTTGTCAAACTCACGCGTCTATCTTCCCGCAGCTGTTCAGCATTTTATGACAGTAAGAGCTGCAAAAACCAGCAAGCTGTCTATGATGCAAGTCTGCAAGGGGCGTATTGGTGCTGAAAGCACCCCTTAGCCCCGGACAGACTTCGTATCATAGACAGCTTGCGTCCCCTGAACACCTCTACTGTCCAGAAATCTCTGAACAGTAACTCCTCTGCAAATCATTTAATATTTGAAAAACGCTCTACCGCCTTTGAAAAATCTGCAATAATCCGTTCCGCATCGCCATGCTCCATTCCACCTTTTATGCACTGTTCAAGATGTTTTTCCAACATGATCTGCCCCACCTTATGCAATGCCGCCTTTGCCGCATTCACCTGCAGTAAAATATCCTCACAGGGAAGATCCTCGTCTACCATCCTGTCAATTGCATTCACCTGACCTGCAATCTTTCTCAGCCTTCTGTGCAGATTTGCAGAATCCATATATTGCTCCATATCCATCCCTCCAAGTACAATCTGTTCATTCCTGTCAATCATGCAGATATTATCCAATATCAGTCCCAATCTTTACATGCCCGGGAACATGGGAATAAAATACAAAATATGCATTCTTCAGACTCTCTTCCTCAAAGGTTTGTCTCTCCTTCTGTCCCAAAGCTACCATGATACTATAATGAACCTGAAAAACCTGTGCTCTGATTTCTGTTTCCTGCACACCATTTCTTAAATAAAAATCAATCCGGCGCAGCTGTTTTTCCTTTTCCTTTTCATCAGCCGCATAATCAGGGTCTTCGACTTCAATAATAACGGGCATATCCTGAGTATAACTGCCGGATAAGATCTGTTTTAAAAACCAGCTTCCCACTCCCTGTCCACGCAAAGACTCTGTAACTGCATAATAATCCAGTAAAATCCAGTTTTCTTCTAAAATATCGCACATCCATGCGTATGCAAGACACTTCCCAGGTTCGCTGTCTGCATAAAGTCCATAACAAATATAACGTCCCTCCCGATATCCTTTTTCAATCACACGAAAAGGCTTTATCTCATCCTCCGGAAAATGTCTAATCATCATACCATCATAGATTTCTTTCATTTCCTCCAGACTTTGCTTTCTGATCATCATTTCTTCCATATTAATTTCTGCACTCATACTCATCCTGTTTCCTCACTGTTACATCTGTTTTTTCACAACGGCATATTCATCACCGGATTTAAAATACGGACAGCTGCTGTACTGCCTCTGTGCCAGCTTCGCAGCATCATCTTCATCCAAATATACATCACAATAGTAAGTATCTTCCTCATCATCGTATACGTTATATACGCAATAATCACATTCATTTCCCATAATACGTAATCCCTTCTGTTATCTGTCTGCTTTTTTAAGACTTTCCTGAATAGTTCGTAAATACCTGTTATCATGAATTCAGGTAAATTCCGCTTCAGAGCTGAACTGCTGCGATTTTTTATATAGTAACATCCTTTAAGAATGACTGCAAGATTGTTTTAACCTATCACATGCCTCTTAATTTTTTACTCTGAAATACAATAATGCTCTAGCTTCTATACATCACGCACACAGAAAAAATGCAGCTGTCGGATTCAGCTGCATTTTTCAGAGAAGATTCACTATGAAAAAAGAAAGAAAACTTATTTGTCATGCTGTGGTCCCCATCACAGCATCGATGAGGAAATCGGTCTGTTTATTTCCTTCATCTGCCCTAAAGTATACAGAAGAAATATGGACATTTTGTGAACGAATTCTGTTTATTTTATAAAGTTCATAAACTGGGAATTACATTTCCTGAAAAAAGTAATTAAAATTTATTAAGCATTTTTTTATAAGATTTTTCCCTACACACCGCAGCCTGTATTGTCTTTTAATTACCTTTGTTTTCTCTTTTTTTCAATCAATTCATCAGTTACGATGAAACCATCCGCCAAAAATACGATCAAACCAGGAAGTCTCTGTTTCTTCTGGCTTCTCTGTCTGCGAAACACTTGTCTCCGTTTCCTCAGGTGTTTCCGTTACACCGGGCGCTTCGGTTGATGCAGTTGGTTTCTGTGCTTCAGCAGTCGTTGTTTCATTCCCGCCTCCGGGTTTGTTATTCGGAAAGAATCCGCCAAAAATACTGCCAAACCATTGATTCCAGCCGGAATTTTCCAAATCGCCCGAATTTCCAGAATCATCAGAAGATTCCGTTCCTTCCGGAATTTCCGGATGTTCCGTTGTGGGTTTTGCTGCTGACTCTGTTGCAGACTCTGTCATTGCGGTTGTGCCGGTTGAAGCAAGTACCACTTCTTTTGTCTCTGTATATGTTTTTCCATTAAACTCTACAGTGGCTGTATAAACCGTCTTTCCATCTGCTGTTCCCGTAGGTTCATTTGTCCTGCTGCTTACCCTGCAGTCAGCATTTTCCGTGCTGTCACATCCGCTGCATGTAAAAACAGCTGTACATCTGCTGTTATCTTCATTCCATTTAAAAACCGGTGTTCCATAGCTGTGAGTATGCTTCGTTTCTTCCGGCGTATCTCCGTTATAGTCCTCTTTGCTCATCGGATATGCCGCCTGGAAAGAAGCAGATTTGTACGCTTCATCCCGAACATGAGCAGGTATACTCTGTCCTCCGGCATTTCCTCCATGTTCAAAAATACCATTGGTACCTTTCAGGAAATAAAAATACCATTTGGTGCTGCCGCCGATGTTGTCTTCCCAATTAGCATCCACATTGTAATACAGACTGCCGATTTTTGCGATATTCCATTCATGAGGAGTGCTATTTCCGTCCATCGTAACACTTCCGGTAATCATTCGTACATCAACGCCCGCTTTCAGAGCCATACGATAAAATAAGAGCGCATATCCGCGGCAATTGCTGCCTCCCTTCATCAAAGCGCCGTAAGCGCTGCATCTGGTAAGATAAGAAATGCCATCACCGGTATTTGTATTATACTCTACATTATCACAAATATAATCATAAATCGCTTTCAGCCGTTCATAACTGCTGCCACCTGAAATCATACCTGCCATATCTTTTTCAAGTTTTGCATCCAGAGCTTGCTCCTGTTCCAGAGTTGTAAAATAAGATGCCCCAAAAGTCAGTCTCAAACCTCCCTCAAAGGCCTCTGTGCTGCAGGACAAATCCCCTGTCTGAAATTTCAGATAATCCCCCTCCGTCGGCTGTCCCGTATGCGCAAAAGCCTTTTCTTTCATTTGAGCGATCAGCTCTTCCTCTCTGAGCCCCGTTCCAGTATAAGAAATAATAATTTTCTCTTCTCTGTTTTTCATAGCATTCCGCAATATTTCTGCTGCCGCCGCCACAGAGTCCGCTGCTTTCTCAGAGTTCGCTGCCGCCGCAGAATCCGCCGACACCGCTTTGGCAGTTCCCGCATCCGAATGAGCTGCAGGCGCAGCCGCCAGGCTCAACACCATGCAAGACACCAGCAATCCGCTCAATAAACCGTTCAATAAACGTTTCCTTCTCATACCATCCTCCTGTTTCATAATTTCCAGAATTTCCTTGTGCAAAAATACCTCATCCAACAGTAACAATTCCCTTGGATGAGGCATTTTGCACATTTGATAATTTATTATATTTCAGTTCCGCTATAATTGTCAAGATTCACCTCACCATTACAGCACAAAAAGAAGATTCTCTGAAAATCATATAACTTTGTGTTATACTGATATCATTATTCGTAGAAAGGATTCTGAATATTATGCTCTATCGTACAGATAAAAAAGGAAACCGTCTGTCTATTCTCGGTTACGGATGTCTTCGTTTCAGCAAAAAACATGGACAGATCGACCTGAAAAAAACTGAAAAAGAAATTCTTACGGCAATTCGTGCTGGTGTAAATTATTTTGATACTGCTTATGTTTATAATGGCAGCGAAGCTGCTCTCGGTACCATTCTGGAACGCAATCATCTGCGCGATTCTGTTTACATTGCCACAAAGCTGCCTCACTATATGATAAAGTCAAAGGCCGGCATGGAACGCTGCTTTCAGGAGGAACTGAAACGGCTGAAAACCGACCATATTGATTATTATCTGATGCATATGCTGACCGATCTTCCTACCTGGAAAAAGCTTTGCTCCATGGGGATTGATGATTGGATTCAGGAAAAACTGGCCAGCGGCCAAATTCGAAACATTGGTTTTTCCTATCACGGCAGCACCGCAAATTTTCTGGAATTAATTGACGCCTATGACTGGGATTTCTGCCAGATTCAGTACAATTATATGGATGAACACACCCAGGCGGGCCGAAAAGGACTGCAATATGCCGCTTCCAAAGGAATTCCTGTTATTATCATGGAGCCTCTGCGGGGCGGACGCCTTGTAAATCTGCTTCCCGAGGCTGCTAAAAAAATGTTTCAGAAGGAAAACTGCTCGCCCGCTGGTACTGCTCTGCGCTGGCTCTGGGATCAGCCCGAGGTTACAGTTGTTCTTTCCGGTATGAATTCCATAAAAATGGTCGAGGAAAATATTTCCTGTGCCGGAAATTCGCCCGTTGGCTGCCTTACAGAAAAAGAAAAGCAGCTGATTTCAGCCGCAAAAGAAGAAATCAGCAGAAAAATCAAGGTTGGCTGTACCGGCTGCGGTTATTGTATGCCCTGTCCGCACCACGTAGACATTCCCGGTGTTTTCCGCTGTTATAATGAAATTTATACCGATAACCCTGCTACCGCTCAGAAGGAATACCTCCAATGCATGGCATTCCGCAAACAGCCCCACAGCGCCTCCAACTGCATTGGCTGCGGCAAATGCGAAAAACACTGTCCGCAGGGAATAAAGATCCGGCAGGAGCTGAAGAAAGCCGCTGCTGAACTGGAAACCCCAAAATATAAGCTGTTCTGCAAAATCATCAAATTATTTAAATTATGGTAAGCAGCTGTCCCCGATGATATTCTAAAACATAATCACATTTTCGAATATCATCGGGGACAGCTCTGTTTTTCTTATGTAAAAATCCCTGTCAGGCGCAAAATAATATAGGTTCCGCTTACAAGGATAAAGGATATCAGGTTCATCAGCAATGTACCTGATATCGTCTGCGTTTTTTTCGTTGGGTTCTGTTTCTTTTCCCACGCTCTATCCTGTGATTCACGAAGAATCAGCATTGCGAGATAAACCAGAATACAGGCAGTAAGCAGCTTCAGACATACCGAAGCCATCGTCACTGTCATTTTCATATCCTCACTGACCGGCTGCTCTCCGACTGATAACCGAAACAATACATACGCTGTCACGGCTGCAGCATAAACAACCAGCATCAGCAATCTGCCTTTATTTGTTTTTATAAAATCTGTCATTTTAATCTCCATTCCGCTGTCAAACGGCAGCATCAACAGTAACGAAATCCTATTTCTCCCGATGGCAAATTTCTCTGCAGCGGGTTATACAATTTTCAGACACCATTTTGAACAATCCCAGACCGCCGTTGCAAGTCCTTCATAAAATTCAGGTTCATGACATACCATAAGAATACTGCCCTTATATGCCATCAGCGCACGCCGCAGTTCCTCCTTTGCATCCACATCCAGGTGGTTGGTCGGCTCGTCGAGAACTAATATATTGGAAGGGCGGTTGATCAGCTTGCACAGACGAACCTTTGCCTGCTCGCCGCCGCTTAAAACACGCACCTGGCTTTCAATATGCTTCGTTGTAAGCCCGCATTTTGCAAGAGCAGAACGAACCTCGTACTGAGTAAAGCCTGGAAACTCCTTCCAGATTTCATCGATACAGCTTCCGGTATCAGAAGTATCCATTTCCTGTTCAAAATAACCGATTTCAAGATAATCTCCAAGCTCCGCTGAACCGGAAACGGCAGGAATCAGGCCCAAAATACTTTTCAACAGAGTGGTTTTACCGATTCCATTTGCGCCGGTCAGCACAATCTTCTCTCCCCGCTCCATCGAAAGCTTTAACGGCTGTGAAAGAGGACTTTCATAGCCAATTACCAGATCATGCAGTTCGAAAATATATCTTCCGGGAGTTCTTGCCTCTTTAAAATGAAACTCCGGCTTTACCCGCTCAGGCGCCAGCTCGATCTTATCCATTTTATCCAGCTTTTTCTGACGGGACATCGCCATGTTTCTGGTCGAAACCCTTGCCTTATTTCTGGCTACAAAATCCTTCAGATCCGCTATTTCCTGCTGCTGCTTATTATAAGCCGCCTGAAGCTGCGCCTTTTTCATGGCATAAACTTCCTGAAACTTATCATAATCCCCAGGATAACGATCAAGCTTCTGATTTTCCATATGATAGATCAGGTTGATCACACTATTCAGAAAAGGAATATCATGCGAAATCAAAATAAATGCATTTTCATATTCCTGAAGATAGCGCTTCAGCCACTCAATATGCTGCACATCCAGATAGTTGGTCGGCTCGTCAAGCAGAAGAATATCCGGTTTTTCCAGCAAAAGCTTCGCCATCAGAATTTTGCTTCGCTGACCGCCGCTTAACTCCTCCACATCCTGATCAAGGCCAATCGCCGTCAGCCCAAGAGCACGCGCAACCTCTTCCACCTTGGAATCAATAATATAGAAATCATGCGCATCCAGCATTTCCTGAATCGTTCCCAGCTGCTCCATCATCTCTTCCAGTTCCTTCTCCGAAGCCCCGCCCATTCGATCACAGATATCATTCATCTGCGCTTCCATCTCAAAAAGCCAGGCAAATGCGCTTCTTAACACATCGCGGATGGTCATTCCCGCCTTCAGCACGGTATGCTGATCCAGATAACCAACACGAACATTTTTCCCCCATTCGATTTTCCCCTCGTCCGGCTGTAAATGCCCCGTAATCAAATTCATAAATGTAGACTTACCTTCACCATTTGCGCCGATCAGCCCCACATGTTCACCCTTTAAAAGTCTGAAGGAGACATGATCAAAAATAGCCCGATCTCCAAATCCATGACTCAGATTTTCAACTGTTAATATACTCATATTTTTCTCCCGTCTATTTCTTCATTTTTTATTTCTTCATT
>JAUNPP010000239.1 GCA_030536685.1 Lachnospiraceae bacterium | reverse complement strand
TCTACCTTTCCACACTTCACTTCGCCTCTTTACGTTTCACTCTGGCTTTTTACGCTTCGTTCCGCCTCTTCACATCTCGCTCTGGCTTTTCACCTTTTTCAGTTCTTCCAGAAACCGCTCTCCATACTTTTCAAATTTAAATTCGCCTACCCCGGTGACGGTCAGCATTTCCTGCCTGTTTTCAGGCTTTATCTTACACATATGTACCAGTGTTTTATCCGAAAATACAATATACGGCGGTACATTTTCTTCTCTGGCAATCTGCATCCGCAGCGTCCGAAGCTGTTCAAATAATGCTTCCTCATTCTCATCCAGAGTAACACCTGTCATTTTCGTTTTTCCGGTCTTCTTAGGTGCTTTTTCTTTCACGGCTTTTTCCTGTTCCTTCGCCATCTTCATCGAAACCGTTTCTCCCTCTTCCAGCACCTTTTCCGATTCTTCGGTCAGCTTCACAATCGAATAAGCATCATTTGTCGCCTCCAGATAACCGTTAAGAAGCAGATGATTCATAATCTGGCGAAGACGATAGACCGGCTCTTTGGAATGCGCCGCATAAAACGGATTTTCATTCAGACGGTACTGCCGGATTTTTACCGTATTGGCTCCGTGAACTGCATCTACGATCACACCTGCGCCGTAGCGCTGATGACTTGCCGCCACACATCCGATCAGACTCCTTGAAACCTCTGTCACATCCACAGTTTCAAATTGTGTAATACAATTCATACAATTTCCGCAGTAATTGGAGCCGTATTCCCCAAAATAGCGCAGAATATAATCTCTCAGACATTCATTTGTAAAACAGTAGTAAGTCATTCTGCGAAGACGCTCGTGATCGCGCTCCATTACCAGATTTCTGGTAAAATCATCCAGCTCCTGATTTTCCTGGTTATTCTCAATAAACCACTGATTCGTAATCACATCCTGTCCGCTGTAAAATAAAATACATTCACCTGGTTCACCATCACGGCTGCAGCGCCCGATTTCCTGATAAAATGCCTCAATACTTTTGGGCATATTATAATGAATGACATAGCGGACATTGGATTTATCAATCCCCATTCCAAATGCATTGGTTGCAACCATGATCTGGCTCCTGTCATAAATAAAATCATCCTGATTCTGCCGTCTTTCCGCATCATTCAGCCCCGCATGATAGCGGGTAACCGAAAATCCATCCGCCTGCAGCCGGCTGCTGATTTCTTCCACCAGCTTTCGGGTCAGACAGTAGACAATTCCGCACTGTCCCGGATGTGTCTCCGCAAAATTACGCAGCGCCGCATATTTATCCTTCGGACTCTGCACTCCCAGATAAAGATTCGGGCGGTCATAGCCGGTCGTAACCATAATCGGGTTCTGAAGCATCAGAATATCAATAATATCCTCTTTTACTTCCTTCGTAGCTGTCGCCGTAAATGCACTGACAACCGGGCGCACCGGCAAACGCCTGACAAAATCAACGATTTTCAGGTAATTCGGTCTGAAATCCTGTCCCCACTGGGACACGCAGTGTGCTTCGTCCACCGCGACCATAGATATTTTTGTATGAAGTGCAAAATTCAGAAATGCATCTGTCGCCAGTCTTTCAGGCGCCACATAAATAATCGGATATCTGCCCTGTGCTGCATAAGCCAGCGCCTTGCGGTACTGCCCTGCTGTCAGAGAACTGTTCAGATATGCCGCATGAATTCCCGCCTGATTCAAAGCCGCCACCTGATCTTTCATCAAAGAGATCAGCGGCGAAATCACCAGCGTAATTCCATCCATCATCAAAGCAGGAATCTGGAAACACAGTGATTTTCCCGAACCGGTCGGCATAATACCAAATACATCCTGCCCGTTCAGAATTGAATCAATCAGTGTTTCCTGTCCTTCCCGAAACGTATCGTAACCAAAATACTGTTTCAATACCTCGTATTTATTCATCTAATAACTCTCTCCCATGGCCTGCAGCTGTTCCGCCGCCAGTGATTCACCGGCCTGTGCTGCCTTCCTCAGCCAGAGTACTGCCTGTTCATGGTCTTTTTGTACGCCTGTGCCTTCCTCATACAGCTCTCCAATCCGAAGCTCTGCCACCGGCAGACCGGTCTGCGCTGCCTTCATATACCATTCAAAAGCCAGCTCCTGATTTTTATCAGTCCCGGTTCCGAAATAATACATATTGCCGACAGCAAACATCCCCGGCGCATAACCCTGATCTGCAGCTTTCTGGTACCAGACAAAAGCTTCAGCAGGATTTTCCTCCGTTTCAAAACCAAAATATAAACAATCCCCATACATATACTGTTCTTCCGGAGTTACCGGATTTGTATTTAACGCCATAATGGTTCCTCTCCTGTATTGATTCTTATATTCATTTTTATAGGAATCATATATCTGTCAATTTATATATCTGTCAAT
>JAUNPP010000075.1 GCA_030536685.1 Lachnospiraceae bacterium | reverse complement strand
ATATTCTTTATCAGGATTCTTTATTAACATTTTTCATCAGCATTCTTCATCCGGGATCAGGTTGTTTCCATCGGCTGCTGAGGTTGCCAGTTCGTCGCAGCGCTCATTCATCGGATGCCCATTGTGTCCCTTCACCCAATGCCAGGTTACCTGATGCTGTTTCTTCGCTTCCAGAAGACGCTTCCAGAGATCCTGGTTCTTTACCGGTTCATTCTTTCCGCGTTTCCAGCCCTTTTTCTGCCAGCCCTCAATCCAGTGCTGATTAAAAGCATTGACCAGATAAGAAGAATCCGAATATAAATCCACTTCACAGGGACGGATCAGAGCTTCCAGGGCGGCAATAGCGGCCATCAGCTCCATCCGATTATTCGTTGTTTTTATATATCCCTGAGAATACTCTCTTTTATGCAGAGTTCCATCCGGAGCACGGTACAAAATAACGGCCCCGTAACCTCCTGGTCCATCAGGATTCCCTCTCGCAGCTCCATCTGTATAAATTTCTACTTTCATATGCCCCTCTGTCCTTTCTGTTTTTATCCGATACAGCAGAATAGTTATTTAATTCTAATGTTTTTTCTGTAACAGGTCAAGCCCATTTTCATAAGATATAATGTAAAACCTGACGGAGGCAAACAATTATGAGTGATTTAGCAGCAACCAACTGCGGCGGTGGATGTGGTTCTTTTGGTGAAAACAGAGGCAGCTGTAACAGTCTGATCTGGATCATACTGATTCTGTGCTGCTGCGGCGGCGGAAACGGTTTCTTTGGCGGTGATTGTGACAACGGCTGCGGCAATAACAGCTGTCTGCTGATTCTGATTCTTTTATTCTGCTGCTGCGGCAACGGATTCGGATTTGGCTGTTAACAAGCGGAGCTGAAAGCAAAATCAAATAACCGAACATGAAAGAGGGCTGTGGAAAATGAATCAACTCATTTTCACAGCCCCCTTCATAGTTTTTACCATCCTGTGAAAAATAAAGTCACAGAATGGTAAAACTTTTTCAGACACATGTCATCTCAGTCTTCAATAAAATTAAAGTCATCTTCAAATTCTTTTTTAAACTTTTCAAACACGGCATCCAGCACATCCTGTTCTTCCACAGAAACGTACTCTTCCATCTCAGGATCGTCCTCACATTCAAGAACTTCCAATATCGCCACGGTTCCGCCATCCTCTGCAGGAACAGGCAGCAGCAATATAAATTCACGGTTATCATACTCCACAAGATCAAGGAATTCAAACTTTACTTCCTTCCCATCCTCATCCTCCAAAGAGATAATGTTATCAAATTCTTCACTCATACCAATAATCCCCTTCCTGTTAATCTAAGGCCTTTCTGCCTTTTCAGTATAGCACAGCGAATTAAAATTGACAATTGTTCCCAGAATACAAGGCTTGACATTGTTCCCAGAGTACAAGATAGGGTAAACGTATGCTTTTCATGACGGTTTACTTTTTAACAGGAAAATGTCTGAAGGCTCCATTACAGTACGATCCTGTTCGGGGACGCGCTCTCGCTCGGATCGAACGCAGCGGAACTAAACTCTCGAACTGTCTTTCAGACAGCCCGATCGTTAAGTACCGGCGTTCTCTATGGTCCCTTTCACAGGATTGTACTGTAATTCCGCCGCCGCAGTTTTTTGATACTTTACAGGTTTAAGGGACATTGGAAAATCATGCGCACGACCTCCTTCTGGTGTTATCTAAGCTGCAAACTGGAATTTGAAAACCACACTTTTATAAGTGGTTATCGAAGCACATAGTGTTTTAATAAAATCCTCCAAAAGCCTTGAAAATAAAGGATTTATCGCAAAATGCTCACCTTAACTTATTATACGATTTCACACTGTTTTATTCGTCCCTTGCAAGCTGATAAGGGCAAACACAAGGGCAAGAAAATCTGATAACAAGATATAACAGAATGTGGCAATCGGAGAACTGTGACATATGTGCGAATATATTATACTGGAGGATTTATTAAATGGACAAGTACATTTTTGATGAAAGCAATGGTTTATGGTATGAACTGCAAGGAGATTATTATATCCCTTGCCTGATACTCTCCGAAGATGAAACACAGCCTATCGGCTTATGGGGGCAACTCCACAGAGCGTATTTAATGGAGCATAAGCACCTTATTTACACCACAATGCTGTTGGAGGGTACGCTGAACCGCTATCTTGCCGATATTAACCAACAGGCGGAGCAAATGTTCCATAGATTGATTAAGGAAATGGCAGCGAAGCAGGGCGTGACAGAAACACTCAAAGCAGAGCGACCTTGGGAATGGATAGGATTGATGAACAACATTCAAGCCTGTGCAAGAGAAGTTGTCAACAACGAATTGATTTACGCATAACCAAATGATTGATTGGGGCAGTAAGCCAGTCTTTGGCTTACTGCCCTTGCCTACTCATAAGCAAAATAAAGAAATACCGTCAATGGCAGTGCTTGCACTGTTCATCAAAACCATTGACGATATTTCGTATTTTGCTATTGGTATCTTTATTTTTTCGCATTTATGCATTATAATTAAAACAATTTGGTTGAGTACTTGAAAGCACATGATTATTTGAAGTTGAAGGTGAGGTATTTTTATGTCAATTAAGTTAATAAAAGGTAGTTATAAATACAAAACACAGATTATAGATATGTTGGAGGAGTGGACAGATTATAACAGCAAAAATGAAACCAATCGTTCGCCGTGGGTCATCTTTAAGAACAGATATGATGATTTTGATTACTATTTAAACAATTTGGAAACAAGGGAACCTAAAGACGGATTAGTTCCAGACTCTACATTTTTCTGTTTAGATGTAGATAGAAATATAGTCGTAGGTGCTGTAAATATTAGACACTACTTAAATGAACACCTTTTGGCACACGGAGGTCATATTGGAGATGGCGTTAGACCGTCTGAAAGAAGAAAAGGATATGCAACTCAAATGATTGGACTTGCCTTAGAAGAATGTAAAAAATTAGGAATCAAAAAAGTCTTAATGGTATGTGATAAGGAGAATGTTGGCTCCGTGAAATCTATCACAAATAATGGTGGTATATTAGAAGCCGAACGAATGGAGAACGGGAAAACAGAACAAAGGTATTGGATTGATTTAGAGTAAAATGGTCAATCTTTAATTTAAGAGGTAGAAGAATGAGTATCACAAAGAACGAAATTCCGATATTAGAGTTTGATTCGGAACAAACGGCGGTTATCAACCCAACACACGAAAAATTGGATTTGGAGCTCCCGAAGAAATGCGTCTTTGCATTTCTTGGTGATTATATCGACGAATACGCAAGTAAAACGGAAACCCGAAAGGTGTCCGAATTCGTGAGTGCAACGAAGTTTTACCCTATTTACATAACGCAGTATAAGGGTGAAGACATTGTGCTTTGCCAAGCTCCTGTAGGAGCTGCACCTGCGGCACAAATACTTGATTGGCTGATTGGTTACGGTGTGCGTGAAATCATCTCTGCCGGTTCTTGTGGTGCTCTTGAAAAATTTCCGGAAAGCACGTTTCTTATACCGAACAAGGCTCTGCGTGACGAAGGTGCATCCTATCACTATGTTCCCCCTTCACGTTTTATGGAAATCAGCGAAAGAGCAAGAAAAGCTATTGAAGAAACCGTAGTTGAACACAGAATGAAATATCAAGAGGTTATCACTTGGTCAACGGATGGATTCTATCGAGAAACAAAAGAAAAGGTTGCACATAGAAAGAGCGAAGGATGCTCTGTCGTTGAAATGGAAGCTTCGGCTCTTGCTGCTGTTGCTGCTTTCAGAGGTGCAACGTGGGGAATGATACTATATACCGCAGACAGCCTTGCTGATGTTGATAAATACGACGAGCGCAACTGGGGTGGTAATGCCTACCAATATGCACTTGCTCTTTGCTTAGATGCGGTTACTAAAATGTAAAACAGTTCGATAGCTTTCAGGTTTCTACTGAAATGGGATTGCATATATCGACACCCTGCAAGGAGTAAAATCTTGCAGGGTGTTTTCTTATGCTCTGATATATGTAATACCGCAAGGCAGGGTGCTGCCCTGCGGTGGTGTTTCGTATGTCGTGATTATTCTTGTGTAAATCTTGTTGAAAATCCAAATATTTCTTAGGCATAATATACTGTGTACCAATAAGAACCACAGAATTGACCCATAGGTCACCAATTCATCCTGCATCGTTCTTCCATCTTCTTTGCTTGATTTTTCAATCTATCCTTTACTGATATTGCGCTTATCATACAAGTACCTCAAGGTATGTTTTCATAACTTCTCCGCATTTAAGCAGTTCTGCATAACGCAGCAGTCTGTTAAGATTTCTATCCTTACGTCTAAGGTAATTCACTAGAATTTCTTTTGTTTCCTCAATGCCTATTTTTTCACGGAAGAAAACTATGTCTACAACTGTTTTTTCGATATCATAGATTTTAAACTGATTTCTGCCTTCCTGCACTGTTTCAATTCCCATTTCAAAACGATTATCTGCATAATAATACACAGACAGCGCTGGCCAATCAGGCATAGTAGAAATCTTGGCTTTTCTCTGAATAGCCACATCTATAGAATCTGGTCTGTAGGTTGTCAGATTATAATATGATGCTGCACTCATAAGACAAACTACACCCTTGGGAGCATATGCCGGAACATAGTAAAAATCCGATTCTTCACCTTGATAGCTTGTATTCTCATAATATTTCTTATTCAGTTTTAGCAGTGTACCATCCTCAACCAACTGATTGATTTTATAATGGGAAAAACCTGCCGCTTTTAGTTCGTCAACTGAAAATATCATCTGATCTTCAGGAAGTCTAAGTTCATTAACCATTCATATCACCTCAATTGAAGCATTCCCATTTTTCAGAATTATATTTTTAATGTTTTTCGGCACTTTTTATTTTCTGCCGAATTTTATTAAAATTATATCTCTAAGCAACAGATATGTCAATCACGAAGTAAAATATTCCTGAAATGGGATTGGATTTATACGCTCGAGGTGATAAAATGTTTCTCAGAAAATGTACAAATAAAAAGACTGGCAGAACTCAACTCACAATTGTTCAGGGCTATCGGGATGAATGATGGACAATCTGCAGGAGAAATATTCTCTCGGCCGGATCATTGTCGTTGCCGACAGAGGGATGATCACAGGCGATAACATTTACCAGACACTGGTTGACGGAAATGGATATATACTTAGTTATTCCATTCGTGGAAGTGACCAGGCTTTTAAAGATTATGTCCTTGATGAACAGGGGTATTCCGTTGAAAAATCCGGATTCCGTATCAAATCCAGACTGACGCCGAGACAGATCCTTGTAACAGATCCATTAATCGGAAAAAAGAAAAAAGTCAATGTAGGATTCTTAGCAATCCCGGTAAAGTTCTGGAATTAAATCAAGAACTGATTCAAGAGGAAGAAAACTATGACGGATACTATGCCGTTGTAACCAGTGAAATGGAATTAGACAGTCACCAGATCATAGAAATCTATCGCGGATTATGGAAGATTGAAGAGTCCTTTAAGGTGACCAAAAGTGATCTTGCAGCAAGACCTGTTTATCTTTCCAATCTGGAACATATACAGGCACATTTTCTGATCTGCTTTGTTGCACTGGTCATTGTAAGACTTCTGGAATTCCGCTTAAACAGAAAATACAGTGTGGGCAGAATACTGGAAAGTCTGAGACGGTGCGAATCCACCTCAGGCATTGTTTACAAAATATCCGAAACGAGAAAAACACCCCGCCGAAACGAGGTGTTCACTGAGAAATATTTTAGCTTAGTATTTTGTTGCCCATGATTTCAAATCAGCTTCACTTGTACCATTTCCGAAGCGTTTGCCTTCAAGCAATGTCGCTCCCTTACAGGAATCAGCAAGTTCCTGATTTGTATTACCCATTCTGCGCCTTTGTCTGCAAATCCAAAAACAATCCGACAAACTGTTCCATGGCTTCTTTCTTTATATCCAGAAAATACTTTCGCAACAGATAACTTATTGTATCCTCATCAAGCGGCGGCATATCGATCACCATGAGCCGGGAAACCAACGCCTCTTTTGCCATATTAATTTCATCCAGAACTCCAAATCCGCCAAATTCAGCGCACCTGTAAATCGGGCCTTTGGAAGCTGCACCGTAGCTTTCCCGAAATTCTTTCAGTCCACAAATCAGATCTGAATTTACATTCTGCTCTTCCAAATACATCGTAATTGCATCTGCATCCATCTTTATTTATCCATTATTTCCATTCATCTGTTTATGACGCAAAATATGCACGGTCTCATCCTGCAATCTTCTCTGCAATCTTCTCTATTTCAGGCAGACCATCTGTCAGTCGCTCACCCTTTAATGCTGCCTGCGTCAATTCCGGCACCATGGGTAGTTCGGCGGCAATGCTTTCTTCCCGGCCGATTGCCTCATGCAGGATCATCCGGTTTCCCTCCTGTACCTTATTCAAAATATAGTATACAGGCTTCTGTATACTGTCTGCCAATTCCCCGATCTTTGCGGCAAGCTGCAAAGACTCATAGGAAGGATCGCAGATCATTAAAATCATATCTGCCTCATTATCAATTCCACGTCCAAAATGCTCAATACCAGCTTCCATATCAAGAATTGCCACCTGATTTTCATCAAGCTTAAGATGTTTCACAAACTGCTGCATAACAGTATTCATCGCACAGGCACATCCTTCATTCGCCTGGTGAATTTTACCGCTGACCATCAGCTTGATTCCGTCTCTCTGTGTGTAATAATCTTCCGGGATATCCTCAATCCTCCATGATCCATAAAAAAACTGATGAGAAAAGTTCGACAGCATCATATCATTTAAAACATTTCCTTTACCGCCAAAGAATCCGGTAAAATCCTTTGGGTTCTCCATCCCCAGATGCCTGTGCAATCCATAATTGGATTCATCTGAATCGATAATCAGCACCTCTTTCCCACGTTTTACCAGGCTGTTTGCCAGAAGCGCTGTAACCGTACTCTTGCCGCATCCACCTTTTCCGCAAATTGTAACTTTCATTTTCTATTTCCTCCATGACTTTATTCTTCTAAAATTGATCTCTCTGCAAGCTATTGAACAACTTGTTAATTATTTCTTTATATTGTATTATAATAATTGTTAAATAAAATACAAGCAACAATATTTTCTATCTGTACTGTTACTGAACAAATTTGGAAAATTGTTTATTATGGAGGCGAAATATTATGGAAAAAAAGACACGAACTGAAGACCGCCGTGTCATATATACCAAAAGCAGTATTAAAGAAGCTTTTTTGAAATTATTAAAAAAGAACAGTTTTCCGAAGATTACTGTGACAGAACTTTGCCGACTTGCTGAAATTAACCGTGGAACCTTTTATCTCCACTATTATGATATGAATGATGTACTGGATGATCTTCTAAATGAAATGCTGGCAGACACCACTTCTGTAGTAGAACATCTTCTTGCTCCCCAATGTCAAAATGCCAATTGCTCTTATCCATTTTGTGATAAAATCCATAGTGACGACCGATATCAGATTCTTTTTCTGGATGACACGATTTCATCAAAAATCATTGAAAAAATGACTGGCACAAAGGAAAATTATGTACGCTGGCTTATGTCACACAGCCTGCTCACCTTTGAGGAGGCAGAGGCTGTCTTCTATTTTCAGATGAATGGCTGCCTGACCATTAACAAGCTAATGATCCGCAACCATTGCAGTGACTGGAAAAAAATCCAGAAGACAATTGACTCTTTTATCAAAGCCGGGCTGAAAAGTTTCCTTATTCACGACCAGCGGGATGAAGTCTTAAAGTAATTATTTTCTTTTAAAAACATGAAGCAGAGCAGGCAGGATATGCCGCAGGCAATGTAAACATCCGGGGCAAGCGTCTGACCAGATTGACCGACTAAATAACGCTCTGAAAGAAGTCGTGCCTCCACTGGTACAATGTTCCTATTTTTTCTCATCCAACAGAACAACACCCTCCGGTGGATTTGCATTGATTGCACCCACAATCTCGTGCGGCACATACAGTTCTTCCAGATACAAGATATCCTCCGAAGACAGGTGTATATTGAATGCTCCTGCCGCATCATCCAAATACTGTACTTTCGTAGCACCGATAATCGGAGATGCTACTCCTCTTGCCCACTGCCATGCAATCGCAATCTGTGACATCCTGCAGCTGTATTTTTCAGACAACTCCTTCACACGACGGACGATTTGGATGTCCTGCTGCTCCATGCGATCATATTTTCCCATGACCACCTTGTCACGGGCAATATTCTTTTTAAGCGCTCGTCCCAGATATTCCTCGCTGGTACCGGCAGAATAGCCATTGGCAGTATCAAAGAAGTTGATGCCAAGTTCCAGTGCATGAGCAATGACCTTCTCGCTTTCAGTTTCGTTCAATGTCCAGTCGTGCATGGTTCCGGCTTTGCCGAAACTCATGCAGCCGACACAAAGTTTTGAAATTTCAATCTCTGTATTTCCTAATTTTGTATATTGCATGAATGCCACCTCCGATTATTTCAAAGTCCCGTATGTCTCATCCGTTACCAGTTCCAACCACTCGTTCCAGACATCCTTAACCATACGGAACACCGCCCATCTCCTGATTGTTCCAGTTTTCTCCGAATAGAATATCATCATTGTAATGGGCAAAATCCGGTGCAAACTCACCGAGATTGTCTCTGCCTGCTGTTTGTTTGATCGTCATTGTAAATCCTCCTGTTTTCTAAGCAAAGCAACAATTTTTTCAAGTCGATTGATGATTTGCAAATCATCGGCATCTAACTGATTAAATAATTGAAAGCGTCATCTTCCCACACCAGTTCAGCATTCCATGACAGCAGAGTCTGTCAAAAAACAGCAAGCTGGCTATCGTACAAGTCTGCAAGGGGCGTATTGGGTGCTTTTAGCACCCCTTAGTCCCGGTCAGACTTGTACGATAGCCAGCTTGCGTCCCCTGAACACCCCTCTACTGTCCCAAAATCTCTGAACTATCTATCCTCCAGACATTCCTCATCCAGTTCATATACTTCATTTTCCTCAATAATAAGAATTTCATACGCTTTCATAGCTTTCCTTCCGCCTGCTTTGGGCTAACCTCTTTCTATATAAGATATGTATTTTCAGACATACGTTTCGCATGGTTCTTTTTCTTTGAAAAATTCATATAGTAATAGTATAAGTAAATGTTCAAAGGAGAGTTTCGTTGTCCGAAGCATTTCACAGAGCTGGAATTCGTGGAATTCATCATGTGCACCGGCAGTTAAAAGCCGTGTGTACGCTGGTTCAGCCTGAATACCGGCCTGTTTTTGACAAGATTATCAAAGTCATGGAGCTTCAGCTGATTTTGCAGGAATTATCTCAGGATGCTCCCAAACAATTTCAGGCAAGCAGCGTTTCTTCGGGGGAACAGTCCTATGAACCTTGTGATCTTACCACTTTTGTTCAGGCTGTTGCTCCCGTCTGCAATGAGGCAGAGCTTTCTTTTCTTCATAACCTTCAAAATGTGGAGCAAAGTATTCGAATGTTTGAACAAATGAAACAATTTCAGAATCTATCCGAAAGCACCCGGCCGGAGGATTTTATGATGCAGTTTATGAATCCGGGACAGCAAAAAATATTTAAGCAATTTGATGAATTTTATTCCAAGCAGGTGCAAAATAATCAGGAGGTGCCTTATGGATCCAATGAAAGCAGCTTTTTTACAGGCGATTATGAATCAGGGAAAAACCATTAATCAGGATAATTTTCTGCCGTTTTTACTGGCAATGCAGAAAAATGCAAATGAACGCGGTATTACCTTCACGAAACAGGAGGCAGATATGATTTTTGACCAGGTGAAGGAACAGCTTTCCCCCTCCGACAGGCGGCAGCTGGAAATGATCCGCATAATGCTGGAACAGAGTTCCCATGAAAAATAGGTGGATGATCATTTTTATGATTGGTTCTGCGCTGGCGGTGATGCTGGTATTTCCGGAATCTACTCTCAGGGGCACAAGAACCGGTCTTTTGCTCTGGTATCAGTATTTTCTGCCTGCGATTTTTCCTTTTATGATCTTATCCGGCCTTCTGAGCGGATATCTGAAAAAAGGCGGCTCACTGTTTGCCGTCATAACAGGCTTTCTAAACGGCTATCCGAACGGAGCAAAAACAGCAGCAGATCTCAGCAGGAGAGGTCTGCTGCCAAAAGAAACCGCCGGTTACTATGCAGTATTCTGTAATTTATCCGGGCCCATGTTTTTAGTATCCTATGCCGGCTTAAAGCGGGAACTGCCCATCATTTATCTGACCTCAGCCGTTCTTTTATTTATTTTCTGTCAGATGAAAAGACGGACAAACCACTCGCAAAAGCAATCAGCGGAAATCTCCAGGGAAATCTCCGAAGAAATGCCTCCGGGTGATTATCTTATGGAATGTACCCGGGTAATGGTAAAAGCCGGAATTTATATCATGTACTTTTCTATCCTGATTGAAATGCTGGTAAGACATTTTTCCTCCAGCTTTCTGATTCGGCTGCTCATTCCTTTTCTGGAGCTGACCACGGGGATTGCCTGTATTCAGGATCCTACCTTTCCGCTGCCATCTTTTCGCAGATACTTCCGCCTTTTTTTATGCGTATCCGGCGGCCTGTGTACGGCTTTCCAGGCAAAAGAGGTTACATATGGGCTGGATCTATCCATCCCCCGATATCTGTTTTTCAAACTGATCCAGTCATTTGCCGTATGTGCGGTCTGTTTTGCTGCCGATATGCTCATCAGCTGAAACTGTAGAAGGACAAAAAGCAGCAGCTCAGGGTTTCCCGGATAAAATATCCTGAAATCCCTGAGCTGCCGAAAACACTCAGCTATCCATAGCCGTAAGCTTTGCAATCATCTCCTGACAGATTTCCAGCACGGACTTATGATCGGTTGAGATTATGATATCAGCCGCCGCCTCATATTTTGCCCGCCGTTTTTCCATCATATCAGCAATAAATTCCACGTTTTTATTGCCATGCAGCAGGGGACGGTCATCATTATCCTTTACACGTTCCAGAATCGTCTCCGGTTCAGCAGTCAGCAAAACGACGCGCCCATTGTTTTTCATATGCTGTACATTGATTTCCCGCAGCGCAGCACCGCCTCCGCAGGAAACAACCAGCTGATTTCTCTGCGAAATCTCAATCAAAAGGTTGGTTTCCAGATTACGGAAATATTCCTCTCCGTAGCTGGCAAAAATCTCATTGATTGTCATGCCCTTGCGTTCCTGAATCACCGCATCCATCTCCACCGAATCCATTGCCAGCATCTTGCATAAAAAGGAAGAAACCGTACTCTTTCCACAGCCCATAAAACCAATCAGCAAAATGTTATGATGGAACAGGTTCTTGGCCTGAATCCTTTTACTGTTCGAAACAATATATCGGAAAATATCTTTAATCTCCTCTTCATATTTCTGTCCATCCAGCTTCTTCTCCAGAATCTTCTCCTGCTTCTGTTCCTGAGCCGGCTGAAGAATCGGAGTACCGCTTTCTTTCTTATAATCAATAATCTCCTCAATAATCCCCATACGCCTTGTCAGAAGCTCTATAATCTCATCATCACACGCATCCAGCCGGGTTCTGATTTCTTCCAGTTCACTCATATCCTTAATCCTTCCTATCCTATTCCTCTCTATCAAATTCCGGATTCTTACCCCACCCGGAATTCTCTTTCACTTTAAAGCATGAAATTATTGAATAGTATAACAGATTATAAACTAAATTACAAGCGTTTTTCCCAAAATCAAACATCGTCGTTTTTCCCAAATTCAAACCTCATCTTATTTTTCCCCAAATCAAATGTCATCTATTTTTCATTTAAAATGGCAAAGCCCAGGATCAGAATTCCACCAACGATCTGAAAGGCTGTGATGCTTTCTCCAAGAAAAACAACGGAGACAACAACCGCAACAAACGGATCGATATAGCTGAGAATTGCAGCTTCCTGCCCCGGCAGCTCTTTCAGCGAAGAAAAATACATACAGTATGTAATACCCGTATGAAAAAGACCCACAATAAACAAATTCATCCAGCCGATACCGCTCAAACGTTCAAGATGAAGTCCGCTCGTCATAAAAACATATGGAATCAAAACGATAATCGCTGCAATGAACTGCAAAAATGTTCGGTGAATGCCGGTAACATTCCTGATAAATTTATTCAGCAATATCACAGCTGCGTAAAATACTGCTGCGCCAAGACCGAATAAGATACCCAGCAAATTTGTGCCGGAATGTTCAAAACTACTAACGCCGATAATCATAATGACACCAAGCGTTGACATACAAAAGCACAATAACTGTCTTTTGGTCAGTTTTTCCCTGAAAAGAAAAGGACAAACCGCAGTCACCAGCACAGGCGCAAAGTAATAACTTAACGTCGCAATCGAAACGGTTGTATACTTATATGCTTCAAATAAAAAAATCCAGTTAATTCCCATTGAAATTCCAGATAAAAGAAGCAATGGAACCTCTTTCCTGATATCAGCAAAATGAATTTTGCTTCCGCTGCCCAGCAGATAAACACCAATCAAAATTGCCGCCAGAACAGCTCTGCAAAGAGCCAATTCACCAGAAGAAACAGGAATATGGCGAACAAACAATCCCAGTGTTCCAAAAATCACCATAGAAGAAATAAGAAAAAATCTTGCCTTTTTCATTTTGGCACCCCCTGGCCCCTCCATTTTATAATTCACGCCATTTCCACCTGTTCAGAGTAATGGCAACGCAGCTTCCTGCAAGGAATAGTGTTAAGATAACATAAGAAGCGCTGAATCCGTGCAATATAACTTCGTATACATCATAGTAGCGCAAAGGTGTCAGATAATCCAAAAAATGGATTCCTGTGTACTCGGCAGCGAAAGCAATCGCATAGGCAGCCAGCGCAGCAGCCGTACTGATGCGCACTCCTGTTTTATACGAGCTGAAAAGACTGCTAAACAGCAGTCCCAACGCTAGAAACAGTACCTGCGTCAGAAACAATCCTATGGTCGTGGTAAGCATTGCTCCCTTCTGCTCCAGTCCTCCCATTGGAAGAACAAGCATAAAGTAATTGCACAGACCGGTAAATACAGAAAAAACAGCAAGATTTATAACAGCTGCCGCCACTTTGGACAGTACGATCAGCTCGCGGCTTACCGGTTTTGTAAAAAGATACTCTGCCGTCCCCTGCTTTTTCTCTTTGGAAATACAGGAAATTCCCAACGATATCCCATAAGCAACTGCAAGAATTTCTGTCCAGAAATAAAGACAGCTGTACCAGCCAATTGCTGTACTTAAATCCGCTTTAATACCGAACATGATCAGCAGCAGACGCGGAAACTGGTCGAGCATCTCTGACATCTCGCTTAAACTGCTCTTTAGAGATAACGACTCGAACCAGCAGAAACCACAAAGCATAAACATAATCGCCATCCAGATACACAAAATCCTTCTGGAGAGGCGCAATTCCTTTTTTATCAACGTTTTCATACTGCCAACCTCCCTTATGCTCTAAATCGAAAGTCTTTTTTTATAAAATGCTGATAGGAAATCAGCACAAACAAAACAAATAACACCAGATAGCAAATCATATAATCTGTCTCATAAAATCCATTCTGTGCGATTCTGGCTCCACTGAAAAAGGAGAATGGCGACAGGTAGCTGATTGCACGGCTGACGATTACATTCGAAAAACTGGTAATACAATATTCCACAAATACGATCAGGCCGACGGTCAGAAGCGGATTTCTGTTGTTAGAGAAAATAATTCCAAGAAGCAGTCCCATCGCTGCCATCAGCAGGGTCAGCCAGAGCAGTGACAGAGAAATGAGAAAAAATTCTCCCCATGGTATTTTGGAACAAAACAGGAAAAGTGTCATAGCGGAAGCTGCCGCGTAAGCTATGCCGGTTATCAGCACACCTGCAAAAACAGTCCCAGCCTTTGCCAGAAAGATTTCTTTTCTCGTATGCGGTTTGGTGTAAAGATATTCTGAGGTCTTCCCGGAAAATTCCTTTGTATGTATTGTGATGCCAAAATGCAGTCCGTAGATACCGGAGGCAAGCATAAAGAAACTGGTCAGAAAGGAATAGATTCCAAGCGGCGTTGTCAGATATCCCATGGAAATTCCTACGCTCTTAAAAAAATCATTTTTCCCAAGCGTATCATAAAGCGGAGTGGATTCTGCCGCTTCCATAAAACTGTAATAAACCGGCGTCATCAGGAAAATACAAACTGCCAGCGCAATTGTCCAGCCAAGAATGTATTTCAAATGACGTTTCATTTCAAACTTAAAAATCGTCATTCAGACTCCCTCCTATTCATAATAATGCAGGAAAATTTCTTCCAGAGAAGGCTCCTCCAAAAGCACGTCTTCCAGAGGCAGCTGTTGGATTTTATCAATAATAACCTTGATATTGCCATTATACATAAAAGAAACCGTCGTCTTTGCAGCGTTCTCCGTATAGTTGGCGATACCGGGTAAATTGAAAAACTCATGAGAAATTTTCTCCCTGGAAGTCAGGCTGACTTTTTTGTAACCGCTCTCACGTAATTCTTTGATCGACTGGATACTAATGAGCTTGCCCTCCTTCAAAATAGCTGCTCTGTCACAAAGCTTCTGCACTTCACCAAGAACATGGGATGACAGAAAAATAGTTGTACCGCGGCTGTTTTCCTCCTTCAGTATTTCATAAAATGCCTGTTGGATCAGCGGGTCCAAACCGCTTGTAGGTTCATCCATAATTACCAGCTTCGGAGATGTCATTAAAGCAGAAACAATCCCAACCTTTTTTCTGTTTCCTAAAGACAGATCGGAGATTCTGCGGTTCAAATCCAGATTCAGCCGCTGCGCAAGCTCATTCATTTTAAGGGTGCAATCTTTGCCATACAGATCAGCCGTATACTGCAGAAGCTCCCGAACCTTCATGCTTTCATAATAACTGTCTTCACTGGGAAGATAACCAAGGTCCTTCGCAATTTCACTCGCTTTCGTCTGGCAGTCAAGTCCGAAAATAGAAGCATTTCCGTCGGTAGGGCGGATAAGCCCCATCAGAGTACGTATCGTAGTGGATTTTCCCGCCCCATTTGGCCCGATAAAACCAAAAATTTCTCCTTCGTTAACAGAAAAACTAAGGTTGGTAATGCCTCTGTATTTTCCATAGCTTTTGGTCAGTTTATTCAGGACAATTATTTGCTTACTCATCATAAATACTCCTCCTTATAAAAATTTTTTCTCAAGATTGCTATGTTTTTTTCAAAATCGCTCATAACGATTTCAAAATCAAATTCCGGTGCATTGCGGTAGCGGGCAGTATATCCCTCGGCCATCAGCAAAAGCATATTATAAACCGCCTCCGCATCCTCCGGGTTTTTAAACCTTAAAGAATCTTCTTTCCGCAAAACCAGATCGCTTCTGAACTTCCCGGATTCTGCCTTCAATAAAACAATCCTGTCGTTTACTTCAGGAGAAGCTTCCTCCCAGACGCTTGCAACAAATTGCGTGATAAACGGGTGCTCCTTCAATAATTCCATTTTCATCTTGCTGGAAAGCAGAATACGATTTAACATATCCGCTTCCGCATCGAGTACGGCTTTGTCAAAAGAAGGCATTATTGTGTTCATACAGTATTCCAGCAGATAGGTATACAGCTGCTTTTTGCTTCCAAAATACTGAAATACAGATGCCTTTGAAATATGCGCTGCCACAGCAATGTCGTTGATAGAAGTTTTATCATATCCATATTTGCCGAAACATTGAAGAGCTGCATTAATGATAACGTTTTGCTTTTCTTCACTTAATGCCAAAAATTTGTCCATTCAAATACCTCCCTGGTAGAATAGCAGATCAATTATTCACGATATTAAAATAACCGAATCGGTTATTTATAATATATCACAAATAACCGATTCGGTCAATAGTAGAGAGGGAAATGCACAAAACGCAATTTTGCTTTCTTTAACCTCTATTAGTTTCCCACTGTTCTTTTGTCATATAGTTTGTATGCCCGATTCTTGTCTCCCCCAGAAGCGGTACCGGCACAGCATTGCATGTGTGATGATAAACAAATCCAATCTTCTCCTGCACTCTTTTTGATTTCACATTTCCTTCATAATATCTGCACCATATGATATTCATACCGAGATCCTCAAAACCGTGCCGAATCATTTCTCTGGCCGCCTCCGGAATCAGCCCCTGTCCCCAGAAATCCTGACCCAGCCAGTAACCAAGCTCGCATTCATCCTCTTTATCCGTGGTTTTGCTCAGTATCAGTTCAATCGAGCCAACTGCCCGACTGTCTGACTTCAGGCAAACAGCATAACATTCTTTTCCAGATAAAACATTCTTTATCACATCACGGCTTTCATCAATACTTTTATGTGGCGGCCACCCTGCACTCGGCCCAACCAACGGATTTTTTGCATATTGATATAAACTCTCTGCATCTGTTTCTTTCCACGGGCGCAGAAGTAATCGTTCTGTACTTAATATCATATTCCATCCCCCTTAAAATTCTTCATATTCCACCAACTCTGTTTTTGTCATTTTCACACATCATCTTTGACCGGGACTTGCTTTAAAGCCGCATTTATTTGCCGTATCAATCTTCTATCTGCTGTAAATCACCGCTACTCTGGCAATTGTATACAG
>JAUNPP010000074.1 GCA_030536685.1 Lachnospiraceae bacterium | reverse complement strand
GGTAATAGCAGGAAACCCTGAACAGTCGACAGTAACGGCAGGAGAATCTGAGCTGTCGGCGGTAATGGCAGGTTCTGTGATAGCGCTTGAAAAGGGGGACACCTGCGGGGAGTTATATGGAATTTGTATGGATATTGGAACAACCACGGTTGTCGTATCGTTAATCCATCTGGCAGACGGCGCAGAGCTTGCAACTGCATCAAGGGTAAATGCGCAAAAGGAGCTGGGGCTTGATGTGCTGAGCCGGATTTCCCGGGAAATGGAAGATCCGGATAATGGGAAAAAACAGCTGCAGTCTGCAATTGTGCAGTCTGTTAACGAAATGATACAGGAGGTCTGTGAAAAAAGCGGCGTAAAAAGCTGCAATATCTATGAAATCACAGTAGCCGCAAATTGTACCATGATGCACATGTTTCTTGGAATCGATGCGCGTCCCATCGGGAAATCTCCCTATTCTCCCATATTTACGGAAGCCCAGACGGTGTCGGCAGAGAAAATCGGACTGAAAGCTGCCGATTGTGCGGAGATTTACTGTCTGCCGTCGGTTTCTGCTTATATTGGAGCAGATATTGTGGCAGGAGCTTATGTCTGTCAGCTGCAGCACGCTAAAGACAGAGTTTTATTTATTGATATCGGAACGAATGGAGAAATTGTACTTTCCGACGGCGGAAGGCTGTTGTGCTGCTCCTGTGCCGCCGGGCCTGCTTTGGAGGGAATGAATATAAGCTGCGGAATGCGGGCGGCAGAAGGTGCAATAGAAGATGTACAGATCACAGAAACCGGTGTGAAACTATCCGTGATAGGAGACGAAGCCAGGGCAGAAAATGCTGATGTGGGAAATTCACTTTGTCCGGAAGGAATCTGCGGCAGCGGTATCCTGGCGGTTGTAAAAGAACTGGTTCGTACAGGGCTTGTCAGAAAAGACGGAGCTTTTATTAAAAAAGAGAAGCTTCCTGAAGATGATTACCGCTATCCGATGCTTCGGATGAATGGAAGAAAGCGTGAATTTATACTGACAAATCAGGGCGGACAGGAGGATGTGCAAAATATACAAAATCCCGATGCCAGGCTGTCGGCGGGGCAGCCGTTGTTCATTACCCAGGGCGATATACGTCAGGTTCAGCTTGCCAAAGGCGCTATTCTCTCCGGTTTCAAAGCGCTGCTCAAAAAAGCAGGCATTTCAATGGAGGAGCTTGACCGTATTCTGATAGCCGGTCAGTTTGGCGCGCATTTACCAGCTGAAAGCCTGACCGGAACAGGGATTCTTCCAAAAGAAGTACAGGATAAACTGAATTATGTAGGAAACTCATCCAAAACAGGCGCATATATGGCATTAATGTCCCGCGAGGTTCGAAGCGAAATGGAGAAGCTGGCAGAACAGATGGAATATATGGAGTTGGGAAATACCGAAGGCTATGAAAGGTTATTCGCAGAGTGTATGATGTTTCCTGAGAGGAGCCAGGCGAATCATCCATCTGATTTTTTCTAACGAATATAAAGCGGGACAACCCGAAGAATAGAAAAATATTGGTAAATCTGAGACACTATGCTATATTATTAGCAGATACAATTGCTGATAATAGGGCATAGTGTTTTTATCTTGGAAAGGGGTTTTATTTATGGGACTTATGAAAGCAGCAGCTGGTGCGGCAGGCGGAGCGCTTGCAGACCAGTGGAAAGAGTTTTTTTATTGTGACGCCATGGAAAGTGATGTCCTGGTTGTAAAAGGCAGAAAACGTGTCAGCAGACGTTCTTCGAATACAAAAGGAAATGACAATATTATTTCAAATGGTTCAGGAATCGCAGTTGCTGATGGACAGTGCATGATCATCGTAGAGCAGGGGAAAATCGTAGAGGTTTGTGCGGAAGCAGGAGAATTTACATATGATGCTTCTACTGAACCAAGCATTTTCAGCGGCGATCTCGGCGATGGAATCGGACAGGTCTTTCAAACAATCGGAAAACGATTTTCTTATGGCGGCGATACAGGAAAAGATCAGAGAGTGTATTATTTTAATATGAAAGAGCTGATCGGCAATAAGTTCGGAACGCCGAATCCGATTCCATTTCGGGTGGCAGACCGCAATATCGGACTGGATATTGATGTTTCTGTTCGCTGTAATGGCGTATATTCCTATCGGATTGTGAATCCGCTGCTTTTTTACAATAATGTTTGTGGAAATGTGGAGCAGGAATACACAAGAGATGAGATTGACAGCCAGCTGAAAACAGAGTTTATCAGCGCCCTTGCACCGGCATTTGCTAAAATTTCCGAGCTGGGCATCCGTCCCAATGCGATTCCCGGGCATACGCAGGAGCTTTGTGATGCGATGAATGAAGCTTTGACCCGGAAATGGTCAGAATTACGAGGTCTTGCGGTGGTATCAGTTGCGATGAATCCGATTACTTTGCCGGAGGAAGACGCCGAGATGATCAAGCAGGCCCAGCGCACCGCGATGATGCGCGACCCCAATATGGCGGCAGCCACGCTGGTCGGCGCACAGGCAGATGCCATGAAAGCAGCAGCGGCGAACCAGAACGGCGCAATGACCGGCTTCATGGGAATGGGGATGGCAATGCAAAACGGCGGTATGAATGCCCAGAGCCTTTTCCAGATGGGCGCAGAACAGAAAGCGGCAGAAGCAGAACAGGCAGCGCAGCTGTTAAAAGCAGCAGAAAAAGCAGCACAGGCAGCGCAAACGGCGCAGACAGCGCAAACGGCGCAGACAGCGCAGACAGTTTACGGTGTGAAAGAAACAGCCGCCGCAGATTCCTGGACCTGCAGCTGCGGAGCTGTCAATACTTCAAAATTCTGTATGGAATGCGGCAGCCCCAGACCGGCACAGGGCTGGACCTGCAGCTGTGGAGCCGTTAATAAAGGTAAATTCTGTACTGAATGCGGCAAACCGAAACCTGCAGCAGAACCGCTTTACCGCTGCGACAAATGCGGCTGGGAACCTGATGACCCTCATCACCCGCCCAAATTCTGTCCCGAATGCGGAGATCCTTTTACGGATGCAGACATTAAACAGTGAGAATAAAAGCAGAAAAGGAGCGGCAGCAAAAGAATATGGCTGAAATACGGGAGTATAAATGTCCGGCCTGCGGCGGAGCGATTGAGTTTGACAGTTCTTCCCAGAAAATGAAGTGTCCCTATTGTGATACGGAATTTGAAGTGGATGCTCTGAAATCTTATGAGGAAGAACTGCAAAAGGAGCAGCCGGATGATATGTCATGGGAATCTGCCCCGGAAAATGGCTGGCAGGAGGGGGAAACAGACGGCATGTCCGTATATATCTGTAAATCCTGCGGCGGTGAGATTATCGGGGATTCTAATATGGGCGCGTCAAGCTGCCCGTTTTGTGGAAATCCGATCGTGATCGGCGGGAAATTTTCCGGCGATTTAAGACCGGATTATGTAATCCCATTCAAATTGAACAAAAAACAGGCAAAAGCGGCTTTGAAGCAGTATCTGCAGGGGAAAGTGCTGCTTCCGAAGATTTTTAAGGATGAAAACCACATTGACGAGATCAAAGGAATCTATGTTCCGTTCTGGTTGTTTGATGCGCAGGCGGATGCCAAAATGCGTTATCGGGCAACAAGAGTCCGCGCATGGAGTGACCGGGATTACGATTATACGGAAACCAGCTTTTTTTCAGTTATTCGTGGCGGAAAGCTGGAATTTGAGCGGGTACCGGTAGATGGCTCCTCCAAAATGGCAGATGATTTAATGGAATCAATAGAGCCTTATCATTTTGAAGATGCAGTGGACTTTCAGACGGCATATCTTGCCGGGTATCTCGCGGACAAATATGATGTGACAAAACAGGAAAGCACCGCCCGCGCGAACGAACGTGTAAAATACAGTACAGAAAAAATGTTTGAAAATACTGTAAACGGATACAGCACCGTGGTTTCGGAAAACAGCAGTATTCAGCTGAAAAATACAAAGGCCTCCTATGCCTTATATCCGGTTTGGCTGCTGAATACTACGTGGAACGGAACGCATTATATGTTTGCAATGAACGGACAGACCGGAAAATTTGTTGGAAATCTGCCGGTTGACAAGGCAGCCTACTGGCGATGGTTTGCCGGCCTCACGGCCATTTCCGGTGTTATAATTTATGCGCTGATCTGGCTGATGTGGCTTTTGTAGGAGGAACAGAGGATGAAAAAACAAATCAGAAACTTAGTTTGTCTCACAGTCCTTTGCCTGGGACTGCTGTTTATAGCATCGGCAGCAGCAGCGGTACCGAAAGCCGCAGCAGTGAAAGCAGCAATTTCAAAACCGGTATTTCCGGAAGCTGTGATTTTAGCAGAGGCATCGGCAGAACCGGGGCATCCCAAACGTTTGATAGATGAAGCGGATATTTTGGATGCTTCTGAAGAAGAAAAGCTGCTTTCAGATCTGAATGAAATCAGCGAACGGCAGCAATGTGACGTAGCGGTAATCACGATAAATTCCCTCGCAGGAAAAACAGCAGCTCAGTATGCCGATGATTTTTACGATGAAAATGCCTATGGAATGGGAGCAGAGGACAGTGGGATTTTACTGCTGATCGCTATGGATGACAGACAGTGGGCGATTTCAACTTATGGATTTGGAATTACTGCATTTACGGATGCGGGACTGGATTACATAGAAGCTGAATTTAAACCGTATTTAAGTGACGGCGAGTATTATAAAGCATTTGACACATTTGCAGGGCTTTGCGATCGCTTTGTAACACAGGCATCAGAGGACGAAGCGTACGATGGCGGCAATATGCCGAAAGAATACCCTTCCCTTCTCTGGATTCCCGGCGCTTTTCTGCTTGGAGCGGTATTTGCTTTTATCATAACCGCCTCCATGAAGGGACAACTGAAAAATGTTCACAGACAGGCAGGAGCGGGAAATTATGTAAAAGATGACAGTTTTCACGTATCGGAAAGCCGGGATCTGTTCCTGTATTCCAGAGTAGCCAGACACCCCAGACCCAAACAGAACGATTCCGGAGGTGGTTCCAGTCTGCATACCAGTTCCTCCGGAAGAAGCCACGGCGGTTCCAGCGGTAGTTTTTAAGGAGTTTTGAAGGAGTTTTTAAGGCCTTGGCTGGTTGCATTAAAAAAGCGTTTAAGCATTGATGAGCGGGTACGGTATGTTTTCTGTCCAAGAAATTCCAGCAAATCAAAGGAGTTTAGGATGTGGATTGGATAATAAAGGGAGGACTCTTATTGAAAAAGAAAAAAGATGAAATAACCATTCGTTCTAGTGCGGCAGAATACTTAACTTATGTTGCCTCTGTTGGCGACCAACAAGACAGTATTGAAATGCGCTATGAAGATGAAAATATATGGCTGACACAGAAGATGATGGCCACTCTGTATGACGTTGGATTGCCGACGATAAATGAACATATTAGAAAAATATATGCAGACAGTGAGTTGGAAGAGACAGCAACTATTCGGAAATTCCGAATAGTTCAAACGGAAGGTTCCAATGACGATGGAGGACTGGGCGAAGCGCTTGGATTTATTCCTGATGGCAGATGACAGAGAAGTCTTGCGGGATGCAGGAAAAATCACAGCAGCAATTGCCAAGGCAAAGGCTGAGACAGAATTTGAAAAATATCGTATTGTGCAAGATAGACTGTTTGTGTCTGATTTTGACAAATACATGCTGGAATTGGAAGAAGGTGCGAAGAAATAGATTGTTACTTCTGGTTTTCAATGCTGAAATGTTTCATCATGAAGCAATTGGGCGTGTTGGTCCTGAAAGCACCTCTAGCCCCGAACAGTAATAAAATAATTATTCAGTATTATTTACATAAAGGAGTCATTTATGCCAGAAAAACACAATCAAGTAATAAAAATTTCTCATGCTTATGAAGGCAATTTAAAGGATGTTTCATTGGAGATTCCGAAAAATAAACTGGTTGCTTTTACAGGTCTTTCGGGCTCGGGGAAATCAACGCTGTTAATTGACGTTCTTTTCCAGGAATGCCAGCGGCAGTATCTGGAAGCGATGTCTATGGAAGGAATTCACAAGCCGAAGGTGGAGCGGATTCAGGGGATTTCTCCGGCGCTGATGATTGCGCAGACGGATGCGAACAGAAATCCGCGTTCTACTGTGGGAACGATGACAGACGTTTATACGGATCTTCGTATGATATATGAAAAACTGGGCGTTCGCCGTTGTCCTCATTGCCAGGCTGAGATTTCAGCGGCAGACTGCAAAGAGGAAACGGAGAAAAAAGGAAATGATTTTCTGGTGTATATGTACTGCTGTAAATGCGGCAGCAAAATGAAAAAAATTACCCGTACCGAGTTTTCGTTTAATACAAAAGAAGGTGCATGTCCTGTCTGCGAAGGTCTGGGAAAGATTCACAGAATCAGAAAGAATCAGGTAATTGATGAAAAATTATCATTATCTGAGGGTGCAGTTCGTTACTGGGAAAAGCAGTACGGGAAATATCAGATTTCTATTTTGAAGACTGCATTTGCTTATTACGGACTTCCTTTTTCGGAAAAAACTCTGGTAGGTGATTTTTCTGAAATACAGAAGGTGATTTTGCAGGAAGGCGTTGCGGATAGCCGGGTTCAGCGTGCATTTCCCGGGAAAAAAGCTCCGGAAAAGTCTGTGGATGGAAAATTTGAAGGGGTATTTTCAATTTTGAGGAGGCGGCTTGCGGATAAAGAAGGGGATATGAAAAGGTTGGCTTCTTATTTTGAGGCGGCAGAGTGCCCTGCGTGCAAAGGGGAGCGGCTTTCTGAAATAAGCCGTAATGTTGTGGTAAACGGAATACGTCTGCCGCAGTTATCCTGTTTTTCGCTGGAAAGGCTGTATGACTGGGTTTGCGAACTGGAGCAGATTATTTTACAGGAAAATAAGGCAGGGAGAGAACTGGTAGGAGCCTATTTGCTGGATCTTAAAACAAAACTGAACCGGTTTCAAAAGGCAGGACTCGGATATCTGACGCCTGACAGACAGATTATCACACTGTCCGGCGGGGAAATGCAGAGGCTGCGTCTGGCCGCGATGCTGGATTCTGATCTGACAGGTGTGATTTATATTTTGGACGAACCAACCGCAGGACTTCATCCAAGGGATACGCAGGGGCTGATCGACATATTGAAAAAGCTGCGGGATTTGGGAAATACGGTGCTGATCATTGAGCATGACCCGGATGTAATGGAAGCAGCGGATTATATTGTTGATATGGGACCCGGAGCCGGAAAATATGGTGGAGAAGTGGTTGCACAGGGAACTCTGGAGACCATTATGCAGCAGGAAAATTCTCTGACAGGTGAATATCTGCGCAGGATTTTACCTGGAAAATTACCCGGAAAAATGAGGATTTCTGATAAACATGTTTCCAATGAACACAAGCTGTCAGAAACGCAGTTTGCATCTTTAAAAACAACATTTCGTTCATCGAAGGATGTCTTTCATATAAAAAATGCAGATCGGTTTAACCTGAAAAACATCGCTGTGGATATTCCCATAGGCTGTATGACAGCGGTTACCGGCCCTTCCGGTTCCGGAAAATCTACGCTGGTATTTGAAGTGCTGGCAAATGAGCAGCTGGAGCAGTTTGATAAAATCATAGAAGTTGAGCAGTCCGCAATTACAAAAATGAAACGATCCAATGTGGCGACTTATTCCGGTCTGTATGCGGAGATACGAACGGTATTTTCCAGAACACAGGCAGCAAAAAAAGCAGGACTCACGGCAAAATATTTTTCTTTTAATACACCGGGAGGCCGCTGTGAAAATTGCGAAGGACTTGGATATGTTTCGAATAATATGTTATTTTTCCGCGATACAGAAATCGTCTGCCCCGTCTGCCAGGGAAAACAGTTTTCGGATGATGTACTGGCAGTTTTATACAAAGGACTTTCCATCAAAGAGGTTCTGATGCTCTCGGTCGAAGAAGCAGCAGATTTTTTTGCTGACCATGCGAAAATTGCCGGAATTTTAGGGATTTTAAAGGAAGCGGGGCTTGGTTATCTGGAATTAGGACAGACTCTTACCACTCTGTCAGGAGGGGAAGGGCAGCGTCTGAAGCTTGCAAGGGAGCTTGTGGAAAGCAGCAGTTTGAACAGGAAATTCTCAAAAGAGCTGGTGGAGAGCAGTTTGGATGGAAAGTCTGCCAGAGAACCGGCGAAACGCAGCTCGGGCAGGCAATGTCTTTATCTTCTGGATG
Source organism: Lachnospiraceae bacterium (assembly GCA_030536685.1). Lineage (GTDB taxonomy): Bacteria > Bacillota > Clostridia > Lachnospirales > Lachnospiraceae > TWA4. The sequence goes on along the minus strand of JAUNPP010000074.1, from coordinate 8,511 downwards.
AGCCGACTACCGGTTTGCATCCAAAAGATGTGGAGCATTTTCTGAAACTGCTGAACCGTATCACCGATGCCGGAAATACAGTGGTCGTGGTAGAGCATAATCAGCAGCTGATACAAAACTGCGACTGGGAAATTGAACTGGGGCCTGATGGCGGCGAAAAGGGCGGAGAGGTGATTTATGAAGGCAGACCGAAGAGCAGGAAGATGGAATGCCGATGGCATTCCTGAAAAAACTCTTGCGAAACAGTTCCTAAATGTCTATACTAAAGCTAATCTTATATATACATATTTGGAGGAAAAGCATGACAGCTAAAAAAGTATATGCCGTTTATTTCAGTCCCACAAAGGGAAGTGAAACCTATGTGAAAGAGATTGCAAAGCATTTGTCAGCAGACTATGAGGAAATCAATCTTACTGTACCGGCCAATCGGGCAAAGGAATACCGATTTAACAGCGAAGAACTGGTGATTCTCGGCGCGCCTGTTTATGCGGGAAGACTGCCTCAGATTGCAGGCGGTATTTTTGATTGTTTAAAAGGAAGCCAGACGCCTGCGGTATTTACGGTATCTTACGGAAACCGTGAGTTTGATGATGCATTACTGGAAGAGATGGAGATCTGTGAGGCAAATGGTTTTAAAGGAATTGCTGCCGGTGCATGGATTGCGCCCCATACATTTTCTGATAAAATTGCTGCAAATCGCCCTGCGCAGAGAGATCTGAAAAAAGCAGAAGAGTTCGCAGCGGCAATTAAGCGGATTCTGGAAAATGATACCTGGAAAGATGCAAAGCTTACAGTACCTGGAAATCATCCTTACAAAGAAGCAAAAGTGATTCCTTTTTATCCTGCAGGCAATGAAAACTGCGGAGGCTGTAAAAAATGTGTTGACGTCTGCCCGACAGGTGCAATTTGTGCGGAAAATATAAAAGAAACTGATACCACAAAATGTATTGCCTGTCTGGCATGTGTGAAAAATTGCCCTTCCAATGGAAGAGCGGTAGCAGCGCCCGCATTTGCAGCTTCGGTAGCAGGTCTGGAAGAAAGACTCATCAGCCCTGAAAAGGAAGCAGCAGTATTTTTGATCACAGATTAGATTACAGATTAAAAGAAGTACAGCGCATTAAAATTCAAAATAGCATTTATCGGAAAGGAAGAATAGGACATGGAAAAATCAAAAGTGTATTTTACCGATTTCAGGACAAAGCTGGGAGAGGGTCTGCCTACTAAATTAAAAAGACTGCTGAAAAAAGCCGGAATCGAAGAGATTGATATGGATAATAAGTTCGTAGCAATTAAGATGCATTTCGGTGAGCTTGGAAATCTGGGATTTTTACGTCCCAATTATGCAAAAGCAGTTGCGGATGTGGTAAAAGAACTGGGCGGAAAGCCATTTTTAACAGACTGTAATACTCTGTATCCCGGAAGCAGAAAGAATGCGCTTGAGCATCTTCAGTGTGCATGGGAGAACGGATTTACACCTCTTACGGTGGGATGTCCTGTATTAATTGCAGATGGATTAAAAGGAACTGATGATATCGATGTACCTGTAGAAGGCGGAGAATACATAAAAGAAGCCAAAATCGGACGCGCTATTATGGACGCGGATATTTTTATCAGCTTAACTCATTTTAAAGGACATGAAATGACAGGCTTCGGCGGCACAATCAAAAATATCGGTATGGGCTGCGGTTCCAGAGCCGGTAAAAAAGACCAGCATGCCAATGGCAAGCCTACTATAGATGAAGAAGTATGCAGAGGCTGCGGCAGATGTATGAAGGAATGTGCCAACAATGGCCTTGTTTTTGATAAAGAAGCAAAGAAGATGAGCATTAATGCGGATAACTGCGCAGGCTGCGGCAGATGTATTGGCGCCTGCAATTTTGACGCAATTTCATTTAAGAATGATGCATCGGTAAAAGACCTGAACTGCCGTATGGCAGAGTACACCAAAGCAGTTATCGACGGCCGTCCCAATTTCCATGTTTCACTGGTTATGGATATCAGCCCCAACTGCGACTGCCACTGTGAAAATGACGCGCCGATTCTGCCCAATGTCGGAATGTTTGCTTCATTTGACCCGCTGGCATTGGATCAGGCCTGTGCAGACGCCTGCCTGAAGACAGCTCCGCTGCCCAACAGCCAGTTATTTGAAAATATGCAGAAAGAAGATTTCTGTGACCATCATGATCATTTTGAAAACTCAACACCCGAATCCGAATATAAGACCTGCCTTGCGCATGCAGAAAAAATCGGAATCGGCACAAGAGAATATGAACTGGTTCTGATGAAGTAGAGATAGATGAACTGGCTCTGATGAAATAGGAATAGATGAAGTAAGAATAATGGCGGATTAAATCTGGCTTTTATTTTCCCGGACAGAATAGCGTTCGGGGCACGCAGGCTGGCTATGATACGAAGTCTGACCGAGGCGAAGGGTATTTTCAGTACCAATATGCTTCCAGCAGACTGTCATAGCCAGCTTGTTGTTTTGTTAGGGGATTGGGAATGGGAAATAGGAGGGCAGGAAAGCGGAGTTTAAAGAATTGGTGAAGTTATAAGGGGGATAAAAGATTTATGAAATTGTATGGAACCCAAAGAATGCGGGAAATTGTCTTGAAAAAATAAGGTGTGTACGCTATACTGAAGAAAAATTCTATAAATATAATACAATAATGAAAAGACATGATATAATATAAGAATTAAATCCTTTTTTCGCCAATGTTGTAGAAAGGACACATATGATGAAGAAATATAAAAGTTTATTAATGGCCGGAATCATGGCATTAAATTTATTTTGTTTATGCGGATGCAATGAAAAGCAGGAAATGGCAGAACCACCTTTGCCAAAGAGTTCGATAACAGAAACGGAATCAGAAGCATTGACGACAGAGGAATCAGAGGAGTTGTATAATTGGGATAAATCATATGACACGTACGATTCAGACGACTCTGATTTTGAGGATAAATCGGATAATCGGGATGATAACTCCAATTATGATGGATATGATTCTGAGTATCGTTATCATACATACGATTCTGATGATAAATCAGACCGGGACGACCCATATGATGTATATGATTATTCAGATTATGAAGATTTTTACTATGATAATTATGATGATTTCGAAGGAATTGATGACGCGGAAGATTATTATGATGATGCGTGGGAAGATGAGTAGAAAACAAGTTTGTGATTATACTCTTATGCGGATGAATTTGTGTAAAACAGTAAAATAAAAGATGGAAATTTTGACAAAAATATGTTATATTGAAAAAAATAATAAAATAATAAAAGTTTAGGGAAATTTTTAGAAAACAGGTATTGAACGGGATAAATTATGTTAGCAAAGTTAAAATTAGAGTTGGAGTACAAGGAAGAATTATCATATCAAATGGCATCATTGTTTCATGGCGCATTAATGGAGTTACTGCCAATGGAATATGCAGATTATCTGCATAAATCGGGACTCCATCCTTTTACACAGTATTTAGAAATGAAAGAGCGGAAATGGTATTGGATTGTAACCTGTTTGAATGAAGATGCTGTAAAAAAGATTATTCATAATGTACTGATGCAGATTGATTCGATAGAGATAAAAAAGAAAAAATTTGTAATTACTATTGTTCAGAAACAGTATCAGGAATTGAACGAAGAGGAGTTGATGAATTGCTTTTATGAAGGACAGGGTAAGAGATATATTCAAATTCAATTTTTGACTCCTACTGCTTTTAAAAAACAAGGAAAATATTGTTTTTATCCGGATTTGAAATGTATTTATCAAAGCCTAATGAATAAATATGATTGCGCATCAAATGAGGATATGATGTGTGATGAAGATACATTAGAGCAGTTAAATGAGAACTCTCAGGTTATCCGCTATGATTTAAAAAGTACGTATTTTCACCTGGAAGGAGTACGTATCCCTTCTTTTATAGGAAAAATAACAATTAAATTAACCGGAACACAGACAATGGCGAATTTTGCAAAGTTGTTATTTGAATTTGGGGAATATTCAGGAATTGGGATAAAAACTGCATTAGGAATGGGTGCAATTAAAATATTGGATGAAGGAAGGGGAAAAATTGACAAATAGAGATATTGAAATTACAATAGGTAGTTTTCTGCATGATATCGGAAAAATTTTATATCGCAGTGGTCAAAATGGAAATCATAGCCAAAGTGGTTATGATTTTTTAAAAAATGAGGCACATATAAGTGATGAGGCAATTTTAAACTGTGTGCGTTTTCATCATGGGAATCATTTAAAAGGTGCAGTTTTATCAGAAGACAGTAGTGCGTATGTTACGTATTTTGCAGATAATGTTGCGGCAGCAGCAGACAGAAGAGAAAGTTTTGAAAAAGAAGATGGTTTTGACCGGAAAGTACCATTGAGTAGTATTTTTAATATTTTGAATGGGAATCAGGAAAATTATCATTTTGCAAGACAGGTATTAGATCCGGATAAAGGTGTAAATTATCCTCAGGAAAAGCCTGTAGAAATGGATGAATTTTTTTATAGGACAATTGTTTCTCAAATTTTGGATAATTTAAAGGGGATTACATTTACAGAAGAGTATGTTAATTCATTGTTATCAATTTTGGAGGCAACCCTCTCTTATATTCCGTCTTCAACTTCCAAAAGAGAGCTTGCTGACATTTCCTTATATGACCATGTGAAAATGACGGCAGCGATTGCAATATGTGTAGAGCAATATTTAAAGTTTAAAAAAGAAAAAAATTATAGAGAAAAACTATTTATACATGCAAACGAAACATATGCGGAAAAAATGTTTTTGTTGTATTCTATGGATGTTTCAGGTATTCAGAATTTTATTTATACAATTGCCAGTCAAAAGGCTTTGAAAGGTTTGCGAGCAAGAAGCTTTTATCTGGAACTTGTAATGGAACATATAATTGATGAATTATTGACCAAGTTGTCTCTTTCCAGAGCAAATTTAATTTACTGCGGTGGAGGTCATTGTTATCTGTTGCTTCCGAATACAGAAGATGTCAGGAAAGCAGTAGAAGAACAGGAAAATATTGTAAACAATTGGTTTTTGGATATGTTTGGAACTTCTTTGTATGTAGCAGGGGGCTACGTTTCTTGCAGCGCTAATGATTTGAAAAATGTACCAGAAGGAAGTTATTCTGCACTTTATATTGAAATTTCAAAAAAAATTTCGATTAAAAAATCTCACCGATATCAGGCACAGGATATAATGAAGTTGAATGGGGAAATAAGTGATGGAGAACGAGAATGTAAAGTGTGTCGCCGAATTGAAAAATTGAATGCTGATGATAAGTGTCCGATGTGCGCAGCATTGGAGAAAATGTCAGGTAATATACTTTATCAAAAATTCTTTACCGTTATTTCCAATAAGGAAGCAGATGCATTGCCTTTACCTGGAGAAAAATATCTGGTAGCTGATACTAAAGAAGGCCTGTTATTGCGTATGGAAAGTGATACATATGTAAGATGTTATACAAAGAACAGAATATATACAGGAAAACATGTAACCACAAAGCTTTGGGTAGGTGCTTATACTACAGGGGATAGTTTTGAAGAACTGGCTCAAAAGGCGGAAGGAATCAATAGAATTGCTATTTTACGTGCGGATGTAGATAATCTGGGAAAAGCTTTTGTATTCGGATTTCAGAGACCGGGTAAAGATAATCGTTATGTTACTTTATCAAGAACTGCAACACTTTCAAGACAATTGTCACTCTTTTTTAAATGCTATATTAATCAGATTATGGAGAATGGAAAGTCAGATTGTCTAGGCGGCGGAGGAAAGCGCAACATAACAATTGTATATTCCGGCGGTGATGATGTGTTTCTTGCAGGTGCGTGGAATGAGGTAATTGAAGCATTTATAGATCTTAGAGAAGCACTTGGAAAATTTACACAAAATACATTGACTATTTCCGGAGGAATCGGTCTGTATCATTCAGGTTATCCGATTAATATTATGGCGAAAGAGGTAGAAAGACTGGAAAATCAGTCGAAGGATTTTGATGGAAAAGATGCTATTACATTATTTGACGAAAATGGAAGCTATAAGTGGAATGTTTTTTTGGAACGTGTATTAGGCGAAAAATTCAAGCTGATTAAAAGCTTTTTTGAGATTTCTGATGACCGGGGAAAGGCTTTTTTGTATCATTTGCTGGAATTGATTAGAAATAGCGGGGAACAGATCAATTTTGCGAGATATGTATATCTGTTATCTCGTATGGAACCGGATAAAGAATGTTCAGAAGAACAGCAGAAAGCGTATCAGACTTTTTCAAGGAAAATGTATGAATGGATGAAAATACCACAGGATCGAAAAGAACTGCTTACAGCGATGTATTTGTATGTGTATCTTACAAGAGATGAGGAGGATGTCTGATGAAATTGGATGAAACAAATTATGGCGATATTGCAGAAAAAGTAATTCTCGACTTGAAAAAAGAGGTAAATAAAAGCGGAAAGCCAATTCCGATTGTTACAACATCTAAAATCAGAAATCTGCTTGCTATGACAGCAGATATTCAAAATGATGTACGTGGGTGGAAATCAGAAAAATTGAATAGTGAGATATTGGGAAGAATCAATTATCTGAAAATCCGGTTTGCATATGAAGCAGGTCGTGATCCAGGAGTTAAAAGATTGATAGATAAAGCTGATATTTTAGAGCATTTGTCAGAAGTGAAAAATAATAAACAGCAGTATCTATTATTCAGCAGGTATATGGAGGCACTTGTAGCTTATCGCAAATTTTATGGCGGTCGTGACGAATAGGGAGGGATTATATGTTTGCTAAAGTAGAAATAACAGGTATTATAGAGGTCGTTACAGGGATGCATATTGGAGGCTCCAGCGCCTTTTCTGCGATTGGTGCTGTGGATTCACCAGTGATAAAGGACGTCAGAACAGATTTACCTATGATTCCGGGCAGTAGTTTGAAGGGAAAGATGAGGACATTACTTGCGAAAAGATACAATAAAGTAATTGCAGCAAATCCAGATGATGATGACAAAATGCTGACAGATTTATTTGGCTGTGCAAAGAAAAATCATATAAAAACAAGCAGAATTCTGTTTTCGGATATGGTTATGAGCAATTGGGACGAATTAAAGCAGCAGGGATTAAACAGTAAAACAGAAATTAAATTTGAAAACAGTATTAAAAGAACGACTGCTGTAGCAAATCCAAGGCAGATAGAACGTGTTGTTCGTGGCTCTGAATTTCCGATGAGTTTGATTTATGAGGTGGAAGATGAGGATGCGATGAAAAAAGATTTTGAAATCTTAAGAGAGGGATTTCGGTTGCTTGAGTATGATTACCTTGGAGGAAATGGCTCCCGTGGATATGGTAAAGTGAAAATCAGAGATGTACAGATCGATGTAGTGATTGGGGATATATCAGATGATACAGTAGAAGTATGTCAGCAGATTATGAATGAAGTATAGGTGAGCGTATGAAATATGCTATATATAAATTTGACTTTTCGGCGGGTGTTCATTTCGGTACAGGAATGTTAAATGATACAGTTTACACTTTTCAAGCTGATATGCTGTTTTCTGCTTTGTACATAGAGGCATTGAAATTGGGAAAGGCAGATCAGTTTTATGAATGGACATATTCTGGAAAGCTATTGTTTTCGGATTCATTTCCATTTGTAGGGGATACGTATATGCTTCCTAAACCTATGTTATATGTGGAAACTGTGAATAGAGGGGATTCTGAAGAAAAGAAATACTATAAGAATTTAAAATTTCTTCCCGTAGAGCAGATGGAGGATTTTCTTAAAGGAAAGTTGAACAGACATGAAGACCTGATGAAAGAGTTTGGTCGATTTCAGTATCAAACAATGGCTATTGTAAGGCAAAGTGAGGAAACAACTCCGTTTTTTGTAGGAACGTATTACTATTCATCTGGAAATGGTGTGTATATTATCGTACGGTATGAAGATGAAGTACAAAAGCAGTTAATGGAAGAATTGCTGGAAGCATTATCTTATACTGGTATAGGGGGAAAGAAGTCCAGTGGTCTTGGTAAATTCACTTTGATGCCAGGAAGGCAGATAGAGACGCTGTGTGAATATTTGCAGAAAAAATCTGAAAGATATATGCTGCTTTCTGTTGCGCTGCCTCGAGATAATGAATTGGAAAATGCCTTAGATGGAGCATCCTATCTGTTATCTAAGCGTTCAGGGTTTATTACTTCAGATCATTATGCAGAAGAGTTTCGGAAAAAGAGGGACTTATATGTGTTCTCTGCAGGTTCCTGCTTTAAAAACACTTTTGAGGGGGATATTTATGATGTTTCAAAAGGAGGCAGACATTCGGTTTTTCGATATGCCAGGTCATTGTTTATGGGGGTATAGATATGAATGAATTTTTAAAACATTATCAAATGAAAATTCATGCGTTGTCACCCATTCATATTGGAAGCGGTGAAATGTTGAATAAAAAAGAATATATTTATCTTCCACGTATAAACCGTATTATTGTACCTGACATTGAAAAAA
>JAUNPP010000238.1 GCA_030536685.1 Lachnospiraceae bacterium | reverse complement strand
ATAGGTTGATAAAATTTTTGCTGCACATTTAAGTATAGGCTTAATAATATCCTTACTGCACATTTAAGTATAGGTTTTGATAATATCTTCGGCAATCTCTCTTTTGGAACAGCTGTTGTCCATTGCCTGTTTTTCGATATAGCGGTGCGCATCCGCTTCACTCATCTTCAGTTCTTCAATAAGAAGCCACTTGGCGCGGTTGACAATTCGGATTTCCTGCATTTTTTCTTCAATCGACATGGTCTTTTTCTCAAGCTTTTTCAGCCTGTGATGGGTTGTGATAGCCCAGTCGACAGCCTGCAGGAAAAGAGATTTTGAAACCGGCTTGGACAGCAGGTAAACTCCGTGCTCTGCGACTTTGTTGTAGGTTGCGGTATAGAGCTCTGTTTTTACAAAAAGCAGGGAAACCTTGCTTCTGTCGTGGCTGATATCAATGGCAAAACGAATCCCGGTATCATCAGGAAGGGGGGAGTTGATGATGATAAAATCAAAATTCCGTTCAAGAAGAATCCTTCTGGCAGAATTGACACTGCCTTCAAAATGAACAGGAGAAAATTTGAAATCAGGAAGGAGCGTTCGGATTGAGGTATTAAAATTGGTGATAGAAGATACAACTAAAACGCTGTATACCTGTTCTTTTAAATTCATTTGACTGCCCCCTTTAGCCGTTATTCATTGATGTTGTTTCTGCTGTAGATATTTATGATCTGACGAGGAAGAATCTCCTTTATAAAAGAGCTTTCCGACATCAGATAGACAGCTGTCTCCAGTGATTCCGGCAGCGCTTTAAAATTCGCCAGAACATTGGGTTTTACGGTAAATAAATTGATATTCACCGCGTCGGGAGGCAGCAGCCGTTTTTTGATCCCGTAAAGTCCCGCATAGATCAGCAGGGAAAATGCGAGATAGGGGTTGGCGGACGGATCAGGAGAGCGCAGCTCGGCGCGCCGGAATTCTCCGATTGCGGCCGGAACGCGAATCAGCTGAGAACGGTTTTCCTCTGACCATGAAATGTACTTCGGAGCTTTATTCTTTCCGAATCTTTCATAGGATTTTTCGCAGGGATTCAAAAATACCGTGATGTCGGATATTTTGTCAAGAATCCCGGCAATCAAAAAAGGAAGAATCGGTTCCCCGTCTGATTTGCGGGCAGAAATATTAATGTGCAGTCCATTCCCGGGCTTATCAGAAAGCGGTTTGGGAGAAAAATCAGCATATAACCCATTTCGATTCGCTACTGTTTTAACAACTGTCTGGAAAGTCATGGCGTTGTCAGCAGCGGAAAGCGGATCGGAATAACGAAAATCAATTTCATTTTGTCCGGGGCCGTCTTCGTGGTGGGAACTTTCAGGTCGGATTCCCATCTGCTCCAATGTAAGGCAGATTTCTCTGCGGACATTCTCTCCTTTATCATCAGGCGCAATATCCATATAACCCGCATTGTCATACGGAATCTGGGTGGGATTGCTGTTTTCATCCAGCTGAAACAGATAAAACTCCATTTCGGCGCCAAAAGAAAACTCCACACCGGCATTTTTCGCATCCTGTATGGCTTTTTGCAGAAGACTTCTGGTATCACATTGAAAAATACTTCTGTTCGGATAAACGATATTGCAGAAAAGGCGGATCACACGCCCATGTTCCGGCCTCCAGGGCAGAACTGCCAAAGTGGATGGATCGGGCAGAAGAAATAAATCTGAGCCAGCCTCATCCCCGAAACCGTCAATAGCGGAAGCATCGATAGCAATTCCGTACTCAAACGCGCGCGGCAGCTCTTCCGGCATAATGGAGATATTCTTCTGTTTGCCGAATACATCGCAAAAAGCCAGACGGATAAATTTCACATCCTCCTCCTGCACGTACTGTATTACCTCTTGTTTGGAATATTTCATATAACGTACCTGCTTTCTTAAAAATAAAAAGGCGTTCATTTCAAAACAGACGAATATCTGCACTGAAATGAACGCCTTTGCTCATTAGGAAAAGTATAACTGCTTCATTCGGGTTTGTCAAGAAATTTGGGGGGCTGTTCGGGGTTTCCTGGACAGTAGGGGTGTCTAAGGGACGCAAGCCTGCGATGATACGAAGTCTGGCCGGGGCTAAGGTGGTGCTTCGCACCAATACGCCCCTTGCAGACTTGTATCATCGCAGGCTTGCTGGTTCTGACAGCTTGCTGCTGTCATGAAATCCCGAACAGTTGTGGGGAGGTGGGCGTTTGAGCTACTGTTTTGGGATAGCAGTGTTATAGCAAGATTGTTGGTTTTTGTGGCTTGTTGCTGTTCGTACACCGTTTTATTTAATATTGACCCCAGACCGTGGTTAAAATGCATATAAATTATAAAACTCACGCGTCCCTCTCCTCACAGCTGTTCAGCGTTTCATGACAGTAAAAAGTTTCAAAAACCAGCAAGCTGTCTATGATACAAGTCTGCAAGGGGCGTATTGGTGCTGAAAGCACCACCTTAGC
>JAUNPP010000237.1 GCA_030536685.1 Lachnospiraceae bacterium | reverse complement strand
GGAAACTGATTAATTGTCTGTACCATTTCAGCCATGCTGCTTTTTAAGGATAAAAATTCAAAATAGCAAAAACCACATAGCAAAAGCATAATCGCCATCCAGATGAGCAATATTTTTCTCGATTGGCGCAGTTCTTTTTTTATCAATGTTTTCATAATGCCCTCTCCTTCTATACCCGGAACTGAATATCTTTTTTCAGAAAATGTCTGTATGCAGCCATCATAAATACTGCAAACAACACCAGATACCAGAGCAGATAATCTGTCTCATAAAATCCGTTCTGTGAAATTTTAGCCGCACCAAAGAACGAATACGGGGACAAAAAGCTGATTTCTCTGCTGCCGATAACATTTGAAAAGCTGGTAATACAATATTCTACAAAAATCACAAAGCCTGCAGTCAGAAGCGGACTTCTGTTATTGGAAAAAATTGTCCCAACCAGTATCCCCATTGCAGCAAAAAACAATGTCACCCAAAGCAGCGACAGGGAGACAAGGAAAAATTCTCCCCAGATAATCTTCGGGCGTGACAGCTTCAACGCCAGAGCGGATGCAAGCACATATGCTGCTCCCACAATCAGGGCGCCCGCAAAAACAGTTCCTGCCTTTGCCCGGAAAATTTCCTTTCTGGTGTGCGGCTTTGTATAAAGATATTCCGAAGTTTTTTCCTCAAATTCTTTGGTATGTATGGAAATCCCAAAGTGCATTCCGAAAATACCGGATGCAAGCATAAAAAAGCTTGTCAAAAAAGAATAAATTCCCATAGGTGAAGTCAGATACTCCATCGATACTCCGATACTTTTATAAAAATCACTGGTGCTCAATGTTTCATAAAGTGAATTTGATGATTGTGCTACGTCCATAAAGCTGTAATAAGCAGGTGTCATCACGAGAATACATACAGCAAGCGTGATTGCCCAGCCCCAAATATATTTCCGGTGCCTTCTCAGTTCATATTTGAAAATTATCATAACAGGCACCTCCTATTCATAATAGTGCAGGAAAATTTCTTCAAGAGACGGTTCTTCCATCAATATGTCCTCGATAGAAAGCATATGGAGCTTATCCATGATCAGAGTGATGTTTCCGTTATACATAAAGGAAATCTCTGTTTTCCCCGCATTTTCTGCGTAATTTGCAACTCCCGGTATGTTAAAGTAATTTCTGTCCACCGGTTTTTTCAGGGTTAAGGACACCTTCTTATAGCCTGCTTCCCGAAGCTCCTTAATAGACCGGAGACTGATCAGCTTACCTTCTTTTAAAATTGCTACTCTGTCGCAGAGCTTCTGTACCTCACTGAGCACATGAGAGGAAAGGAAAATCGTTGTTCCGCGGGCATTCTCTTCTTTCAATATCTCATAAAAGGCCTGCTGAATCAGCGGGTCAAGACCACTGGTGGGCTCATCCATAATAACCAGCTTCGGAGATGTCATAAGCGCAGACACAATTCCTACTTTTTTTCTGTTTCCAAGAGACAGGTCTGCAATTTTCCGTGACAAATCCAGATTCAGACGTTCTGCCAATTCAAACATCCTTGACTCACAATTCTTTCCGTACAAATCTGCCGTATACTGTAAAAGCTCCTGTACCTTCATGTTTTCATAATAGCTGTCTTCACTTGGCAGATAACCGATGTCTTTCGCAATCACGCTTGCCTGGGTCTGGCAGTCCAGCCCGAAGATTGCTGCGCTTCCTCCTGTAGGACGAATGAGTCCCATCAGGGTACGGATGGTTGTAGATTTGCCCGCGCCATTTGGCCCGATAAATCCGAAAATTTCCCCCTTGTTTACAGAAAAGCTTAAGCTATTGATTCCTCTGTGCTTTCCGTAATGCTTTGTCAATCCGTTTAAAATAATCATCTGCTCGCTCATTTCAAATACTCCTCCTTATAAAAATTCTTTCTCAATACAGCCACATTCTTTTCAAACTCTTCCATCACGATGTCAAAAGCAAATTCCTTTTCATTCCGGTAACGGGCTGCGTATCCCTCTGCCATCAGAACAAGCATATCGAATACAGGTCTGGCATCCTCCGGATTCTTAAATTTCACTGCATCATTCTCCCGCAGAACAAGGTCATTTCTGAATTCGCTGCTCTCCTCCATCATAGTCTTTAGAATATCGCTGACCTCCGGAGAAGTCTCTTCCCACACACCGGCAATAAACTGCGCCATAAAGGGCTGTTTTTTCATACTCTCTGTTTTCATTCTGCTGGATGCCAGAATTCTGTCAAACATATCAGCCTCCGCATCCAGCGCTGTTCTGTCAAATGCCTCCGTCACCAGTTTCTTGCAATAGGCAATCAGGTAGACGTATAATTGCTTCTTGCTGCCAAAATACTGAAAAACTGAGGCTTTTGAAATATGTGCAGCTACGGCAATATCATTAACCGAAGCTTTTTCATACCCAAACTTTCCGAAACACTGTAATGCTGCATTGATAATTGTCTTCTGTTTTTCTTCTGAAAGCG
>JAUNPP010000073.1 GCA_030536685.1 Lachnospiraceae bacterium | reverse complement strand
TATGGAAATAACGGCGGCGGACGCTCCGAAGGAGGCGAAAGACGTTACGGAAATAACGGCGGCGGACGTTCCGAGGGCGGAAACCGTTTTGGTCAGGGAGGTCAGGACAGAAGAGGTTCTTCAGGACGTTCCGAAGGCGGCAGAGGCTTCGGCGGAGACCGCAGAAACAGCGGACAGGGCAGCATGATTCGTCAGGATTCTTACGTAAAACCTTCACAGGCTTCAGGTAAGCAGAATAAAAAGCAGGATAACCGCTCGAAAGATAAGTATGCAAAGAAAGACCGTGAAGATAATTTCAAGAAACTGGAAAAATCGAATGTTAAGAAGAATACGAAACCGGTAGTAAAGGAAGAAGAAGTAGTAAAAACACTGGTTCTTCCCGAGACAATCACAATCAAGGAACTGGCAGAAAAGATGAAAATGCAGCCTTCCGCAATCGTAAAAAAGCTGTTTATGGCTGGTCAGATGGTAACGATCAATCAGGAAGTGGATTACGAGACTGCAGAAAGCATTGCGCTGGAATTTGATTATCTCTGTGAGAAGGAAGTAAAGGTAGACGTACTGGAAGAGCTGTTAAAGGATACAGAAGATCCGGAAGACACTCTGGTGGAAAGACCTCCGGTTATCTGCGTTATGGGTCACGTTGACCACGGTAAAACATCTCTGCTGGACGCAATCCGTAAGACCAATGTAATTTCCCGTGAAGCAGGCGGCATCACACAGCATATCGGTGCGTATATGGTAGAATGCAACGGACAGAAGATTACTTTCCTGGATACACCCGGACATGAAGCATTTACAGCCATGCGTCTGCGTGGTGCAAAATCTACCGATATCGCCGTTCTGGTCGTTGCTGCAGACGATGGCGTTATGCCTCAGACAGTAGAAGCAATCAGCCATGCAAAAGCAGCAGGCGTTGAAATTATCGTAGCTGTCAATAAGATTGATAAGCCCAGTGCCAACATCGAACGTGTAAAACAGGAACTGACAGAATATGAACTGATCCCCGAAGACTGGGGCGGTTCCACGATCTTTGTTCCGGTTTCTGCTCACACAGGAGAAGGCATTGATGAACTGCTTGAAATGATCCTTCTGACAGCAGAAGTGAAAGAATTAAAGGCAAATCCTAACCGTAATGCAAGAGGTCTTGTAGTAGAGGCAATGCTGGATAAGGGCCGCGGTCCCGTGGCTACCGTTCTGGTTCAGAAGGGTACTCTGCATGTTGGCGATTCGATTGCAGTAGGCTCCTGCTACGGTAAGGTAAGAGCAATGCTGGATGAAAATGACCGCCGTGTAAAAGAAGCAGGTCCTTCCAAGCCGGTAGCAGTTCTGGGTCTGAATGATGTTCCCGGTGCAGGCGAGATTTTTGTTGTAACGGACAATGAAAAGGATGCAAGAAGCTTTGCAGAAACCTTTATTTCCGAAAATCGTGAAAAGATGATCGAGGATACAAAGGGCAAGATGTCACTGGATGACCTGTTCTCACAGATTCAGGCAGGCAGCTTAAAGGAACTGGATCTGATCATCAAAGCAGATGTTCAGGGTTCTGTTGAAGCAGTAAAACAGAGTCTGTTAAAGCTGTCCAATGAAGAAGTAATTGTTAAGGTAATCCATGGCGGCGTTGGTGCGATCAACGAATCCGACGTAAACCTTGCATCTGCATCCAATGCAATCATTATCGGCTTCAATGTGCGCCCTGATGCAACTGCAAGAGCAATTGCAGAACGCGAAAAGGTAGATGTACGTTTATACCGCGTTATTTATCAGGCGATTGCAGATGTAGAAGCTGCTATGAAGGGTATGCTGGATCCTGTTTATGAAGAAAAGGTAATCGGCCACGGTGTGGTTCGCCAGACCTTCAAGGCTTCAGGCGTTGGTATTATTGCCGGTACCTATATTACAGATGGTAAATTCATAAGAGGCTGCAAATGCCGTATTTCCAGAGGCAGTGATTTGCTGTTTGATGGCGATATGTCCTCTCTGAAGCGTTTCAAGGATGACGTGAAGGAAGTTGCTGCCGGCTATGAATGTGGTATCGTTCTGGAAGGCTTTAATGATATTCGTGAAGAGGATACAATTGAAGCATATCAGATGGTTGAGGTACCCAGATAATTTAATAAGAAACTGAAAATGGCTGATCTGGACTGGTTCATGATCAGCCTGTTTTATCATAGTAAAAGGAGTATATTGTGAGAAAAAACAGTATCAAAAATATTCGGATCAATGAAGAAGTAAAAAAAGAATTAAGCAATATTATCCGTAATGAATTAAAAGACCCCAGAATCCATATGATGACCTCCGTGGTTTCTGTGGAGGTTGCTCCGGATCTGAAAACCTGCAAGGCATATATCAGTGTTCTGGGCAGTGAAGGAGAGGCCGCTGATACACTTGCCGGTCTGAAAAATGCAGCCGGTTATATTAAAACCAAGCTTGCAAGAAGCGTTAATCTGAGAAATACACCGGAAATCTATTTCCGTCTGGATCAGTCAATTGAACATGGAATCCATATTGCCCATCTGCTGGACGAAATTCATGCCGGAGAAGCAGAAGATACAGCGGATGAAGCAGAACAGGAAGAAAGAAGCCAGGACGAACAGGAATAATATGAATTGCATGGGAGATGATATGATGCAGCAATATCAAATTGAAAAAAAGATTCCATCAGATGTGAAAACAGTGCTGATTCTGGGACATATCAGACCTGATGGAGATTCCGTAGGCAGCTGTCTGGGATTGTATCATTATCTGAAAGATAATGTACCTTCTCTGGAGATTGAAATCTGTCTTCAGAAATTTGCGGATTCCTTTAATATGCTTCCCGGGGCAGAAAACGTCTGCCGGATGGAGGCCATGGATATGAACAGAAAATTTGATCTGTGTATTTCCTGTGATGCCAGTGACCGGGAACGGCTGGGAGAGGCTGTTGTGCTGTTTGACAGAGCAGAGCATACCATCTGTATCGATCATCACATTACAAATCCCGGCTTTGGCGACTGGAATTATGTACGCGGTGAATTAAGCTCCTGTGCGGAAACACTTGGAGAGCTGTTCACTCCGGCTAAAATCAGTACTGACTGCGCGAAATGTCTGTATCTGGGGATTGTGCATGATACGGGAGTATTTAAATATTCAAATACAACCCTGCAGACGATGGCATTTGCCGGTTTGCTGATTGAAAAAGGAATTAACCATACACAGATCATTGACAGAACTTATTTTGCAAGAACCGCAGCACAGACCCGAATCTGTGGAAGAGCTATGAGCCGGATGAAAACAGCGGATCACGGCCGGATCACCTATTCAGTCGTTACTCTGGCCGATATGAGAGAATGCGGTGCGGGAATAACGGATTTAAATGGAATTGTAGAGCAGCTTCGGATCGTTGAACATGCAGAAACGGCAGTTTTTATCTATGAACTGGAACCAGGCTGCTATAAGGTCAGCCTCCGTTCCAACAATGTGGTAGATGTCAGCAAGATTGCCTCTTCTTACGGCGGAGGCGGACATGAAAAAGCAGCCGGTTTTGATATTCATATGTCCTGCGATTCTCTGATAGAGCAGCTTTTGAAAGCAATCAAAGAGGAGCTTCCTGCGGTATAAAGCTCCGTATAGGAGGTTTTGGGATGGATGGAATAATTAATATTTATAAGGAAAAAGGCTTCACTTCCCATGATGTGGTAGCCAAAATGCGGGGAATCCTCCGCACAAAAAAAATCGGTCATACCGGTACTCTTGATCCTGATGCAACAGGCGTGCTTCCTGTCTGCATCGGAAAAGGAACCAGGCTCTGCAGTCTGTTTGAAAATCATGACAAAACATATCGTGCGGTTTTGCTTCTGGGAATAGAAACAGATACACAGGATATTTCCGGTCAGATCCTGAATGAAAAACCGGTTTGCATTTCAAAGGAACAGCTTTTACAGGCGCTTTCAGCTTTCCGCGGGAATATTATGCAGGTTCCGCCTATGTATTCTGCGCTGAAGGTGAATGGAAAGAAGCTGTATGAATATGCTCGTGAGGGAAAAATAATCGAACGGCAGGCAAGGCCGATAGAAATTAAAGAGCTTACGGTGGAAGCAATTGATTTTCCCCGTGTGACGATAACGGTTTCGTGTTCAAAAGGAACTTATATCAGAACATTGTGCCATGATATTGGTCAGGCTCTTGGCTGCGGCGGGTGCATGGAGTCGCTTGTCCGTACCCGGGTGGGAAATTTTCATCTGGAAGAGGCTGTTACATTAAAGGAGCTGGAGGAAAAAAGAGATGCAGATGATCTTGATTCCTGTATTTTAACGGTAGAAGAGGTATTTTCGGAATTACCGTCAGTTCATACGCAGCCGCTGTTTGACCGGCTGATTCATAACGGGAACCGCGTTGGTGCGTCTATGCTTGTCGGACAGCCTCACTGCGGATGGATACGCATGTATGACAGCTGCGGCCTGTTTAC
The DNA here is from genome assembly GCA_030536685.1 of Lachnospiraceae bacterium. Classification (GTDB taxonomy): domain Bacteria; phylum Bacillota; class Clostridia; order Lachnospirales; family Lachnospiraceae; genus TWA4. The sequence continues at coordinate 12,408 of JAUNPP010000073.1, read as the reverse complement.
AGGGATTTACGAGTATGATTCGGTTAGAGAGGATTACAAACCCCTGAAAATGTTTTTATAACTGTCAGAATACCGGTGGTATTCTTGAATTGGAGGAAAAGAAGTTGGAATATATAACAGACGTTGCGTCTGCTGAGATAGAGGGCAGATCCATTGTAACACTGGGAAAGTTTGATGGATTGCACCTCGGTCATCAGCAGCTTTTTCAGAAACTGAATTTAATGAAAAAGAAAAATAACTGCAGGACCGTAGCGTTTACGTTCAGTACAGCACTTCTGTTCTGGAAATTCGGTGAAAATTTTAAATGTATTCTGGAACGGGAAGAGCGCAGGCGCATGTTTGAAAAACTGGGTGTTGATATGGTAGTGGAATGCCCGTTTACGCAGGAAATACGAAATATGGATGCGGAAGTATTTGTGAAAAATATCCTGGTAGACCAGCTTCATGCAGCCTGTATCATTATCGGCAGAGATTTTCATTTCGGTCATAACCGGAAAGGTGATTATCAGCTGCTTGAAAAACTTTCCCGCAAGTATGATTTTGAACTGCAGATGATAGATGAAGTGTTTGATCAGGGGATTCGCATCAGCAGCAGCGCAATCCGGGAGGCAATTGCCAAAGGTCGCATGGAAGATGCAAATCGAATGCTGGGATATACATTTTCAGTAGAAGGAGAGATCCTGACAGGACAGAAGCTGGGAAGGACTATTGATATGCCCACTATTAATATGATTCCCTCTGTGAATAAGCTGCTGCCTCCTTTCGGTGTCTATGCTTCTGTTACAGAGATTGACGGAGTTTTCTATACCGGCGTTACCAATATCGGAAAAAAACCCACGGTAGGAGAATTTGCTGTAGGAGTGGAAACTCACCTTCTGCATGCAAAAGGAGACTTTTATGGGAAATTTGCCAGGGTAAGCCTGTTTCATTTTCAGCGTTCTGAGCAGAAATTCTCATCTGTAGATATTTTAAAGGAACAAATGCACAAAGATGCGGAAAATGCAGAACGATATCTGGCAAAAATAAATAATTGACAATGATTATTCTTGTGATATAATGTAACCGTAACAAAATGTAACAAATATTTAATATTTAGATGCAGTTTTGTAAAACCCTATTTATGAAAAAGGTTACATAAATACGAATTATCATGAGGAATATCATTATGAATAGAAATCTTGGAAAGAGAGTTAAGAAAATTACATCAGTTTTGTTGTTAAGTTCCATGCTTTGCGGTCAGTCAGTTGTTTCTTCTCAGGCAGCAGAAAGACAGAATGCAGTAGCAGGATACAGTGTAGTTGCTTATGCTGGCGCTCAGGATCATCAGGTTAGTCTGCAGCAGAAAAACAGCGTAGCAGGTATGGCATTGAATCTTGATGAATACTACACAGCAGTAGCTGCTGACAGCGTTTCCGGCAAAGTAAAGCAGGATCTGAGAGGCATTACAGAGGAAAAGGCCGTAGTACTGAAGGAATATAAAAGACTTGGTATTGCGCAGATTAGCGGCAACAATTATCTGAATGTAAGAAAAAAACCTTCTACAGGCGCGGATATCTGTGGCAAGATGACACAGAATACAGCCTGTGAGATTCTTAAAAAGAAAGGCGACTGGTATAAGATTAAATCCGGTTCCGTAACAGGCTATGTTTATGCAAAGTATATCATTACCGGTGCAGAGGCAGAAAAAATTGCTTTAAAGCAGGCGGAAAAAATGGCAGTTGTTACAGCGGAAAGCAATCTGAATGTAAGAAAGAAGCCTTCTACAGACAGTAAGATTATTACAAAAATCAGCGAAGAAGAACGCTATACAGTAAAATCTCAGAAAAATGACTGGGTAAAGATTTCACTGGATGGTCTTATCAATGAAGATGGCGATGAAAAGAAATCAGCAGGTTATATTTCAGCTGATTACTGCGATGTTAAGTATGCGCTGAAGGCAGCAGTTCCCTACACTCCTCTCGAGGAAGGCGGAACAAGCACCTATACTTCTACAAGAGCAGCTTTATGTAATTATGCCTGTCAGTTTGTTGGAAACCGTTATGTATGGGGCGGAACCAGCCTGACGAACGGAACAGACTGTTCCGGCTTTGCAATGTCCGTATTTGCAAAATATGGCGTATATCTTCCTCGTACCTCCGGAAGCCAGGCAGGTGCAGGAACCAGCATTTCCTCTTCTCAGATGAAGCCCGGAGATCTGGTATTCTACGGAAGCGGACGTATTGATCATGTAGCAATTTATATCGGCAACGGTATGATCGTGCATGCGGCAAATACAAGACGCGGAATTGTTCTGGACAGATGGAATTATATGACACCTGTCAGAATTGTCAACGTTCTTGGAAATTAAACAGATAACACGTTCTTGGAACTTTTTTTGCTGCAGGAAGGCGGTTAAAGATTAGGATACCAGGACCGAAAGGGCTAAATGGCGTTGCGCCTGCACAGATAAAAAATGAAAAAAATATAAAATACGAATATATGTTTGATTTTTAAAATTACATGTGATATAATGCTGTTAGATGAAATGGAAATGTTAGAAAGAGTGAGGTGAGGAGATGTCGTTACAGTTGGTTATAGGTACATCCGGGAGCGGAAAAACTGCCTGGGTGAATCATTATATGATAGAAGAGTCATTAAGACATCCTGAGAAGAAGTATATGATCCTGGTTCCGGAACAGTTTACGATGGAAACACAGAGGGCAATTGCAGAGTCGCATCCGCATAAAGGAACGATGAATATTGATGTGCTGAGCTTTGTGCGTCTGGCGCATAAGGTTTTTGCAGAGATGGGCTGTGAGGATTATGTCGTACTTGATGATATGGGAAAGTCGGTGATACTGCAGAAGGCCGCTTTGAAGCATGCGGATTCTTTAAGTGTTTTTGGACGCAACCTGAAGCGCCCGGGGTTTATCAGCGAACTGAAGTCCATGCTCTCAGAGCTGTATCAGTATGGGATTTCACCGGAACAGCTGGAAACTGCCAGAGGAAGGATACGAGAGAATTCGATTCTTTCCGGCAAGCTTAAAGATATGATTACGGTTTATCGCGCTTTTGCAGGTGAATTGGAGGAAGGAACTATAACTGCGGAGGAGATTCTGCCCGTTTTGTGCCGCTTTCTGCCTGATTCAGCGCTTGTGAAGGACTCTGTGATTGTGTTGGATGGGTTTACCGGGTTTACGCCGGTACAGTATCAGGTATTAGCTTTGCTTTTGGAGTGCAGCGAGAAGGTGATGCTGACAGTGACGGCAGACCCTGTGCAGGATTACCGCAGAGAATCTGCGCTTCATGAGTTGTTTTATCTGAGTCATCACACGGTTGCCCGGTTTTTGGAGATGGCAAAGGAAGCAGGAATCGCTCAGGAACCGGATGTTTGTATTTACCGAACACAGAGAAAAAACCGTTTTAGCAATACACCGAGGCTGGCTTTTCTGGAGGAGCATGTGCTGCGCTTTGAGGGAGCGCGCTATAGCACGGCGGCAGAGGAAGGTTCAGAGCAGTATTCAGGTTCAGAGCCTTATACGGGTTCGGAGCTTCATTCGGACTCAGAGCTTCAGCTGAAGGTATATTCAGGACCTGCGGAGGAAGTGAATGGTATCTGTAATGCGATTTACGATCTGGTTATGAATCAGGGTTACCGTTACCGGGAGATTGCAGTGATTACAGGAAATCCGGAGGAGTACGGTCCTTTGCTGAAAGAAAAACTGCAGAATTACGGGATTCCGTTTTTCATGGATCAGAAGAAAAGCCTGATGCAGAATCCGCTGGTGGAGTATGTCCGGGGGCTGTTTGAAATTGTCCTGAAGGATTTCTCTTATGAGAGTATGTTTCGTTTCCTGAAGTGCGGACTGGGAAGCTGCAGCCGGGAGGATCGGGATTATCTGGAGAATTATGTGATTGCCTGTGGGATTCGCGGTCGTAAACGCTGGGAGGAGGTCTGGGAGCGAAAAAGAAGATCTGGTACTTATACGGATTTTGCACGTTTAAACCGGATTCGAAGTGAGGTGGCAGAGCCGCTTCTTGCGCTTAGAGAGGCGTGGAAGGAGAAGGGGATTTCTGTGCGCAGTCAGATTGAGATTCTGGTTCATTTTCTTCAGGAACAGGAAGTGGAATCTCAGCTGAAGAGGCTTTGTGAACGGTTTCAGGAGGAGGGTCAGCTTCTTCTGGCAAAGGAGTATGAGCAGGTGTATGGCCTGGTAATGGATTTACTGAATGAAATCGAGACTCTTCTGGGCGAAGAGAGAATGAGCCTCAAAGATTTTTCGGCCTGCTTTGACAGCGGACTGGAAGAAATCAGAGTAGGTCTGATTCCGGCATGTACGGATCGTCTGGTTGTAGGTGATATGGAACGAACCCGTCTTTCAGAGATCAAAGTTTTGTTTTTGGCCGGAGTGAATGAAGGACAGGTGCCAAAGAGCAGCAATGGAGGCGGTATTTTTACAGATTACGATAAAGAACAGCTGATTTCCTGTGATATTGAATTATCACCAACAGGGAAGATGAGCAGCTTTTTAGATCGTTTTTATCTGTATCTGGCTTTGACAAAGGCATCGGATTGTTTGAGACTCTCTTATGTAAAAGCGGATGGAAACGGAAAGGCTATGCGGCCTGCGGCCTGTATTGCAGAGATCGTTTCCATGTATCCGGGACTTATGGTCGAGGATGAGGATACCGTGAGCCGGCAGAGCTGCGAAGCCGGTAAGGGGACGACATGTCTTTCCGGCAAAGGGACAGCATGCCTTTCCGGCAGGGAGACGACATCTCTTTCCAGAACGGAGAAGGCACACCTTTCCAGTCCTGAAGGAATCCGGCAGTATCTGGTACGCGGTCTTTCCAATCCGGAACATGCTGTAAAGGACCCTGTGTGGATGCAGATATACTGTTACTATTACCGACAGGAAAAAGAACAGGTAGAACGCTTATTGTGCGCTGTAACGGACGGATATCAGGAAGAATCCCTGACAGCCGGGCTGGCAAAAAAGCTCTATGGACAGGCGCTTGAAGCAAGCGTAAGCCGTTTGGAACAGCAGGCTGCGTGTGCATTTTCACATTTTCTGCGTTATGGGCTGCGTCTGGAAGAAAGAGAAGTATTTTCCTTTGAGACAGCGGATATGGGAAATCTGTTCCATTTTGCACTTGAAAAGTATTTTCGGAGAGTGAAAGAGGAAAAACTGGATATTACAGCCATGGATGAGAAAAAACGTAAGGAGCTGGTTAAGGTCTGCGTGGCGGATGCCGCAAGAGCAGCCGGAAGCGGAATTCTGGATGACAGCGCCCGGAACCGGTGGCTGGCGGGAAAGCTGGAACGGATTACGGATCGGACTGTCTGGGCGCTTGGTGAACAGCTGAAGGATGGCGGTTATGAGACGGATGGCTGTGAGGTGGTCTTTGAACCCGACAATACGGAAGCGTTTACCATTCAGCTGACCCAGGAGCTTAAGATGATGCTTCGAGGAAGGATTGACCGGATTGACACCCGCAAGGAGGACGACAGGCTTTATGTGAGGATCGTGGATTACAAATCAGGAAGCCGTACTTTTGATCTGGTTTCTGTGTATTATGGATTACAGATTCAGCTGGTATTTTATATGGAGGCAGCGCAGGAAAACCTGAAAAAAAGAAACAGCCATAAGACAATATTGCCGGGCGGGGTTTTATATTACAATATCAGCGATCCGATTATAGATAAAAAGCCGGATATGGAGGATTCAGATATTCTGGAAGCAATTCTTGACAAGCTGCAGATGAACGGTATGGTCACCAGCTCTTCTCTGGATGAAAAGGAGCTGGAGATTGCGGGAAAGAAAAGAGGAGGCAAAATCTCACTGGTAAGTGACGGGCAATTTGCCGGATTGCAGCATTATGTTCATGAGATGGTGCGGAGTCTGGGACAGGAGATCATGCAGGGGAAGATCAGCGTGAATCCTTATATAAAAGGTCAGTCTTCTGCCTGCACCTGGTGCAGTTATAAGAGTATATGCGGATTTGACCGAAAGCGAAAGGGATATGGATACCGGAATCTGGTGTCTATGTCAAAGGAAGAAGTATGGAACCGGATTATGGAAGAGGAAGAGGAGGATGATGATAAGTATGGCGAACCGATGGACGATACAGCAGGAACAGGCCATTGATCTGCATAAAAGGAATCTTCTGGTTTCAGCTGCTGCCGGCAGTGGAAAAACAGCAGTACTGGTAGAACGTATTGTTCGCATGATTACGGAAGAGGATGGAATCGATGTGGATCAGCTTCTGGTGCTGACTTTTACCAGGGCGGCAGCTATGGAGATGAAAGAACGTATTTCTGCCCGGATCAATCGTATGCTGGCTGAACACCCGGAGCATATTCGTTTAAAAAGACAGGCTGCTCTGATCGGACATGCCAATATTACAACGATTGACAGTTTTTGTTTGCGGGTTGTAAGAGATTATTTTGGCGAACTGGATCTGGATCCCGATTTTCGGGTGGGGGATGAAGGCGAACTGACCCTGCTGCAGGCCGACTGCATGGCAGAGCTTCTGGAACAGTATTATGAGGAAGGAAATCCGGATTTTCTGGAATTTGCAGAAGCCTATGGCGGCGGTAAAGGCGATGAACGTCTGGAAGAGTATATCCGTAAGGTATATCGTTTTGCTCAATCCTGTCCATATCCGGAGGACTGGCTTTCTGAAGCTTCTGCAGGCTTTCGGATTTCTTCTCTTGAGGAACTGGAGGAGCTTCCGTTTATGAAATTCCTGAAGCAATTTTATCAGATGTTGTTTCAGGAGCTTTATGGACAGGCACAGAGCCTTCTGGAGATCTGTCTGGAGCCGGATGGACCTTACGCTTATGAGGAGATGATGCGCAGCGATCTGCAGCAGATTCAGTCTTTCAAACAGGCTCATACGATGCGTGAGCTGTGTATCTGCGCAGCGAATACGAAGTTTGTTCGTAAAACAACGAAAAGGCAGAAGGAGGCGGATGAGCGAAAAAAGGCATTTGTTTCTTCCGGACGTGATGAAATCAAAGATCGGGTTAAAAAAACAGCTCAGGAACTCTCCGGATTTGATGTGGAAAGCATTTTACCGGCAATGCAGGGGCTTCAAAAGCCGATGGAAGTACTTTTGAAGCTGGCAGCTGATTTTAACAGCTTATACTGCGCTGCTAAAGCGGAAAAGAATATTCTGGATTTTAATGATCTGGAGCATCTGGCTTTGTCGGTTCTTGTTAAAAAAGGAGAAGGGCGAACGGATGCCGCAAGAGAACTTCAGAAACAGTTTACCGAGATACTGGTAGATGAATATCAGGACAGCAATTACCTGCAGGATATGATTCTGGAAAGTATTTCAGGAAAAGAAGATGGCTGCCCGAACATGTTTATGGTAGGGGATGTAAAACAGAGTATTTACAGATTCCGTATGGCCAGACCGGAGATTTTTATGGATAAATATGAGAATTATTCAAAGGAAGACAGTCTGTATCAGAAGATTGATCTTCAGAAGAATTTCCGGAGCCGGGACAGTGTACTGGATGGAATTAATCGGATTTTTAAAAGAATTATGACAAAAACGCTGGGGAATATTGAGTATGATGCGGATGCCGCTTTGTACCCCGGTGCAGCGTATCCTGAAGCAAAGGAAGAGAATCAGGGGTATATAACAGACGAAGCACATAAGGCTCTGAAATTGGTTCTGATCGATCTGGATAAACAGGATGCGGTTGATTACATGCAGGACAATCAGCTGGAGGGAGATGTGAATGCTGCCGCAGCTGAAGCACATGCGGCAGCTGCGGAAATCCGACGTATTACGGCTCCTGAGAACGGTCAGCTGGTGCTGGATAAAGAAACCGGCGCTTATCGCAGAGCTTCCTATCGTGATATAGTGATTCTTCTGCGAAGCGTAACAGGGACCGTAGGAACCTATCTGGATGTTTTAACGGCAGAAGGAATTCCCGCATGCGCACTGGCTTCCGGTTATTTTGATGCGTTAGAGGTACAGGTTATTCTTTCTTTACTGCAGATTATTGATAATCCTTTGCAGGATATTCCTCTGGCAGCTGTTATGAAATCTCCAGTGGGGAATTTCGGGGCAGATGAACTGGCAGAAATCGCATCTTTTTATAAAAAAGCAGGTTCTTCGGCGGATCGCGGTCTGTATCCTGCCATACGGTATTATTTAGAACATCAGCAGGAGAGCTTTTTAGGTGAAAAATTGAAACAGTTTTGTGAACGTCTGGAAACATACAGGGAAAAGGCAGATTATCTGCAGGTATGCGAACTGATTCAGTTTCTTTATCAGGATACGGGATATTACGATTATGTCAGCGCAATGCCGGCAGGAGTTGTGAGAAGGATGAATCTGGATATGCTGGTGGAGAAAGCTATATCTTATGAAAAAACCAGTTACCATGGTCTGTTTCATTTTGTTCGTTATATGGAACATCTGAAGAAGTATGAGGTGGATTTTGAACAGGGACAGGCGTTTGGTGAGCAGGATGATATTGTTCGGATTTATTCTGTTCATAAAAGTAAGGGATTAGAATATCCAATCGTGATCCTGGGTGGAATGGCCAGAAAGTTCAATCATCTGGACAGCAGATCGGCAGTTCTGCTTCATCCGGAGCTGGGGATAGCGGCAGACTATATTGATGTAGAGCGTCGCTGCAAAGTACCTTCGGCAGCTGCAATTGCAATTGCACGGAGGTTAAAGCTGGATACGCTTGGAGAGGAATTGAGGATTCTTTATGTTGCAATGACCCGGGCAAGGGAGACTTTGATTATGACAGCGGCTGATTCCAGGCTGAAAAAGCATATTGAACAGTATGAGCAGCTGTATAATGACGGAGGCTTTCTGCCATTTCACAAGCTGTCCTCAGCAGGGAGCTATCTCGAATGGATTTTTATGGCTGCGGGCGACCGGCTTGAAGACTGGATGGAGATAAAAAAGCTGACAGTGAGCGATGTTTTTACAGAACCAGCTGTTCGGGAAGCAGAAAACATCAGCAGGATGGATGAACTGCGTCAGCTGGCAGAAGATGCTCAGATCTCAGAAATTGTGTACGACGAACAGATGAAAAGGACACTTGACAGGATAAGAAAGAATCGCTATGAATATGAAGAATCTACAAAGATTCAGAGTAAGTTTTCTGTTTCTGAGTTAAAGCGGGCATCTGCAGCTGCCCGTGCGGAGCTGGAAGAGGAAAAAAGCCTGCTTCTGCAGGAGCTTATACAGGTTCCGGCATTTATGAAGGAGGAAAATGGCGCAGCCTTATCCGGAACAGACAGAGGAACTGCATATCATCGTGTACTGGAGCTTCTGGCACCGGGGCAGACCTGGCATACAGATGTGATCAAACAGGAGATAGAAGCCTTTGTGGCGGCTGGAAAAATAAAACCAGAAGCTGCAAATCAGGTGAATGTCTGGAAGCTGTATGAGTTTTATCAGTCAGATCTGGGCAAGCGGGTGCAAAAAGCCTGGAAAGAAGGAAAACTGTACCGGGAACAGCAGTTTATTTTATCCACGCCGGCTTATCAGGTGGATGAAAAGTGGAGCAGTGATGAACCTGTTCTGATTCAGGGGGTGATAGATGCCTGCTTTGAAGAAGATGGAAAGATTATTCTGCTGGACTATAAAACTGACAGCCGGGTTACAGAGGAAGAATTGTGTTCGAGATACAGACGCCAGTTTGAATTATATCGAACTGCTTTGGAACAAATTTCCGGAAAAAAAGTAGAAGAGATGTATTTATGGTCATTTGCATTTGGAAAAGCTTTGAGTATGTAAAGAATACTTCTGAAATATCCGAACATGAATCCGAACATGAACTGCCTTCATGCTCAGGCGCTGAAGGCAGTTATTAATAATTCGACAGCAATGGAATCACGAATCTGGCCGGTTTTGATCTGCTCGTCCATTAGTGCACATTCTTCAATGCAGTGTTTTAGCTGTAGACTGCTGAAACGGGAAGCGCGGGAAGCTACTTTCTTTACGGCGTAGGAACTAAGACCGGCCGCAGCTGCCAGAGAAGAACCGGAGAGACCTTTCTGCTGCATTTCTTTTATCTGATACAGCTGCAGATACTGTCTGGTAATAAGAAACAGGATTCTCAGAGGAGGCTCCTTTAATGCAATCAGGTCATAGTAAAGCCGGAAAGCCTTCTGTCGGTTCTGACAGGCCATAGCATCGATCATTTCGAATATCTGGCCGGAGATCTGCCTGGAACAAATGGCATCAATGTCAGCGGGTTCCAGTACATTTTTATCGCCCAGATAAGAAATCAGCTTATCCAGCTCGTTGCGGATTACATTCATGTCGGTCCCGATCGTTTCAAGAAGATAGGACATTGTGTGGCGGGTCAGATTGATGCCTTCTTTTTTCAGGATGGACAGAATCCAGCGTTCCAGCTCACTTTCTGTCTGGCGTTTCATTTCAGCAAAATAGCCGAGTTCTTTTACTTTTTTAAAGAGTTTATTTCGTTTGTCGATTTCATCTTCACGGAAGATGATGTGAGTTGACTCCGGCATCTGGCTCAGATAAGCAGCCAGTTCTGAAGAATCGCGTTTGAAAAAACCACTGTTTTCAATTACGATCAGCCGTGACTCTGCAAAAAAAGGCATGGTATCGGCTAAACTGATGATTTCTTTGATGTCAGGATTCTTTTCCTGAAATCGATTTACATTAATGGTGTCTTCACCGGCAATGGCGGCGGCAAGTCGTTCACAGAACTGCCTGGTGAGGTAGGTTTCCTCACCGGACAGCAGATAGACAGGCTTGAATTGCCGGTTTTGAATATCATTTGTGATTACTTTCATGATCTGTGGTTGCTCTCCAGCAGCTGTTCCTTTAACTGATACAGTTTCAAGGAAAGATCTGTATAGTGGATATGAGGATTCTGCAGACGCTGTTCCTCAATCCAGACGGTTTCAGTGAGCTGCTTTTGTACATAAGCGCGAATTTCATTCAGGGAAGGCTGCTTATAGACCAGTTTTCCTTTTTCAAAAATCGTGACATGAAGTTTTTCTGCGTGGAAGTTAGTCAGTGTAATATCTTTCCAGGGTTTTGTGGGATACTTTACTTCAAAAGGAACGCCGTCGGTGATGACCTCGTCGTCCAGTGTCAATACATCACAGAAACCGTGGTGCGTGTCGTTATCGTAGATGCGCCACAGGATTTTTTTGCCCGGATTTGTTATTTTTTCCGGATTTTCTGAAATCTTGATGCGGGGAATGTAGCTTCCGTCTTCCGCGCATACGGCAGCCAATTTATAAACGCCGCCGAATACCGGATCGGATTTAGCAGTAATCATACGTTCTCCGACACCATAGGAATTGATGCATGCTCCCTGCTGGTTCAGAGAAGCAATCAGCCATTCATCAATGCTGTTGGAAACTACAATGCTGCAATCGGGGCAGCCGTTTGCATCCAGGTAGCTGCGAAGTTTTTTTGAAAAATAGGCCAGATCGCCGCTGTCGATGCGGACACCCTTCAGCCGATGACCGGCCGGTTCCAGAATCTCTTTGGCAACCTTTACGGCATTTACGATACCGCTGTCCATGATATCATAAGTGTCGATCAAAAGTGTACAGTCGTTTGGATAGATTTCAGCATAGGCTTTAAAGGCTTCATATTCAGAATCAAAGAATTGTATCCAGGAGTGAGCCATGGTTCCTACCGCTTTTATGCCAAACAGCTGATCGGCGATTGTTGTGGCAGTTGCTCCTGCACCGCCAATGTAGCATGCTCTGGCGCCGAGAATAGCCGCGTCCGCTCCCTGTGCCCGGCGTGCACCGAATTCCATAACAACGCTTTTATCTGCCTGCCGGCAGATGCGGTTTGCCTTGGTAGCAATAAGAGACTGATGGTTTAAGATCAGCAAAAGCATGGTCTCAATCAGCTGAGCATCAATAGCAGGCGCTGTAACGGTTACAATGGGCATATAAGGATAAACGATGGTGCCTTCCGGTACAGCTTCAATCGTACCTCTGAAATGAAAGTCCTTCAGATAGTTCAGAAAACCTTCATCAAACATGTTTCTGGAGCGGAGATATTCAATATCTTCATTGGTAAAGCTTAAGTTATCAATGTATTCAATTAACTGCTCCAGTCCGGCACTGATTACAAAACCACCATTATCAGGGTTGCTTCGGTAGAACATATCGAAAACGACCCATTTATCTTTAAATCCTTTTACATAGTAACCGTTGGCCATGGTGAGTTCATAGAAATCCATCAGCATAGACAGGTTTCTTGTGTTAGTTTCAGTATTCATAAGGATATCCTCTCTTTTCTGCATCCGTTCTTTTCGGTATATAAAATTTAAGCATATAATTACGATGATTTTATCACCAATCAGTAGAAAATGCAACTTCACAGGGTCAAAATGATAAGAAATAGGGGGTCAAAATGATAAGAAATTGATAAGAAACTAATAAA